>JAYVFX010001080.1:0-3159 GCA_043772795.1 Deltaproteobacteria bacterium | reverse complement strand
CTCTGATGCAGATGGGGCGCCCCTTCTGGCCGCAAAAAGCTCACTCACTGTAGAGCAAGAGCATGAGGCCGACGAACATAATGAGCCCTGACCAGGTATAGCTACCGAATTTTTCCTTTATTACTCCAGTGTCATCGAGCACCTTCGCGATCATGGCGATGATACCAGAGACCGCCATAATGCTGTGATGTCGGTAGATTTTGTCTGCGGAAGGTCCTTCACCATGTTTATGAGCAAACAGCATAAATGCGGCTGAGACGGCAAGCGCAGGAAAAATGAGGCCCCACATGGAATGCGTCAGAGTGCCACGATGGCGAAGCCACTCGACAATGCCAATGGCGAGAACGATACATGTGAATAGCATGTGTTGAACAATCTGTACGTCACCGAGACTCTCTTGCAGTGACAACCAACCCCGCGGCCATGATTCCGGGTCATGACGCAACAACAGAAATACGCCAAGAAAGAAAAAGAGCCCCGGCCAGCCATAGCGGGCCCAGAGAAATCGATCATTGTTGGCCGCTGCCAGGAGTGCTAGTCCGCCAGCCAACAAGACAAACACTCCGGCAATGTGGTGGTTCAATTCGGAATATGCTCGATCTTCGTCCGGTGAGAGCAATGGTGGACGATGATAATGGTGATGCTGTCCCGGCGGAGTGAGGAAATTCACCGGTTGTTGCTCTTGTGGAGAGGGCGGTGACACTGGTGCCGAATCCTCACTGTCGTCCTGGGTCATATCAGCTTTGTGGTTGAGAGAAGGATCATGGTTTTCTCCCTCAGCATGAGTAGCCACAGGAACGACCAGCAGAGCAAAGAGCCATATGACGAAGATCCTCTGCCATGTGTTTGTTCTTTGTCTCATATTCCCTTTCGTCCCCACACGTTTGCGAGTTCGGCAAATCGTCCGGCGCGGAACAACAGCCATGCTAAGAACAGCCAAAAAACATGTGCACCAAGCGCAGCTCCCCACAAAAACCAGTTGAGTTTGCCAACGACTGCACTGGCCACAACCACCACGGAAAAATCTCGGGTCGTGAGGCTCGCGAGTAACTTCTTGATTGTCCGATCTTCCCATCCGTTCCGACGTTCCCCCATTGCCTCGGTTTTTTCAGCAAGTGTGACGAAGGGAAAGGAGAGCGCACCGCCAATGGCGAGCAGACTTGCCAGCACCAAAGCATGTTGTGCCGTTCCGTCACGCCATACTGCGACACCAATGCCAAGAAAAATAGCGATACTCACGATCGTGTCGCAAACGATGTCCAACCAATCTCCTAGTGGAGATTCCATGAATTTGACGCGGGCAATCTCACCATCACAGCAATCAAGCACGACAGAGAACTGGAGAAGGAGTGCACCAAGGACTGGCCCCCAATAGCCACCAGGAAAAAAGCTCAATGCCCCAAGTACTCCGACAGCGCAGGAGAGAATCGTAACCTGGTTAGGGGTGAGCGGTGTTCGTACCAGCCAACGCGTGATAAGGCGAGACAGCTTGCGATTGAAATAGGTATCGACCTGCCCATCGCGTGGGTTCTCAAGCGATAAGAGTAACTCATGCTCGACGGTGTCAAATGACGCCATAGGAGTTAATCGCCGCAGAAACACCTTGTGTCCAGACGGAGGCGAGATGCGTGTCACCTGATGCAGAGGCGTCGCTTCATACCATGGCTTGCCTTGTTGCAAATCGGCAATAACGAGGGAGAGCGACGAAGTTGGAAGGAGCGCCAGAGTTGGGGTACTTGCGGTCTCACTCACAAGAACTGCCTGCTCTGGGTAAGATCGAGAGATCTCTAGGATCGTTGGATGCCGAAAGACCGTGTCGATTGCGAAGATGAGGCATTCGCCGTGGTCGTTGGCTTGAGTAATCGGATGTTGCATTGCGGATAGCCAGACAAGCTGGCTCGTCACTCGAGGGTCCTTTTGTAACTCGTGCCGTAGTTCTTCCTGCTCTTGGTGAAAATAGACATAACACGTGCGCGCCCCTGCCTTTTGAGCAGTGAGCACTGCTCTTGTGATCAAGGAAAGTCCGCCGAACTGGGTGAGTGGAGAGAGATCTCCACTGCGGGATTCCACAATGACAGCCACCACAACCATGAAGGGGCAAAAGATACCGAGTGATGTATCGGCATTCAAGAGCGTGAAAGAACCTAGAGAAACGCTACAGCAAGATGTGGAACGGGAAAGGCAAGGCACGTCGGTGCCAGGTACTCTCTCCTCTCAAGGGAGAGGAGAAAAACGAGACACCCTTAATCCACATCCTGGTGTATTTTCCCTATAGATGATTATCAGGTCTTGGAGTGAGCGTTTGACAACTTCGTTAAGAAGAATGTAGAGATAATTGCCGAAATAGAGACTTGCTCCCTTTTATTTTTCTGCTGAATGTTATGATTGCGTTAGGGAGTGGTCCTTGCGATTGTCTCTTCGGAAAAGTCCCATGTCCCACTCCCGTGGCAAGAGTCTCTGGAAAACCTCGCCAAACATTTCCGTGCTCCGTGTTTGTCAACGTTGTTTACGGGGCGCTAGCAGAAGTGTTAACGGCCAGGAAAAACCCACGTCCGCAGGCGCTCCTCACACGGAGTTACTGAATCCCAAGAAAATCAAACCCTTAGCCACCCCGCAACTTCACATGCTGGCCCCTCATCGGACACTGCGGAGGCGGGGAGCGTTTACCGGGTCAGGCTGATCGGGCAGGACAACAAGGGAAGCCGTCCGTGGTGGCACTCCTATTGGACAAGCACTCCGTGTCGTCGGAGATCGGCCTGATATTTGTTCTTATTAATTGCGTACGCGAGCGAAACTTCAATGACGTTGTCTATGGTTAGGAGAAGATGTAAGCTCGCCCAGATCTCATCACCATCGCCGCAAGGGGCAGTATCTATTGTCATAAGGCTCGTCGCATCTTCCTTCGTACGCGGAAAAGTTTCGTACAGGTAGAATTTCTTAGCCGCACCTTGACCTACACGACAGATCAGCCCGTATACTTCTACAAACGCACGTAATACATCGACCGGGGTTCGCGCTTTGGTTAGGTCAACATCAGAATAGTACACCTTCCATGCTGAGCTAAGGCACAGTCAAGAATTAAGTTACCGATTAGGTGCGAGGGGTAAGCGTATAGTTCCAATCGCCATGGAATTTCCCAGGCTTGATATTGAGCGCCTG
>JAYVFX010001079.1:0-7233 GCA_043772795.1 Deltaproteobacteria bacterium | reverse complement strand
ATCGCCGTCAGGCCGAAAGTCCATCGCGGTGCTGCCGTTTGTCAACATGAGTTCGGACAAGGAGAACGAGTATTTTAGCGACGGCATCACTGAAGACTTGATCACCGCGCTGTCCAAGGTGTCAGGCTTGCGTGTGGCGGCGCGCACTTCGTCGTTCGCCTTCAAGGGCAAGAACGAATCCATCGAAAGTATCGGCGCGCAACTGCACGTCAACGCCGTGCTCGAAGGCAGTGTGAGCAAAGTGGGCAACCAGGTACGGATCACCGCCCAGCTCATCAACACCGCTGACGGCTACCATCTGTGGTCGGACAGCTACGACCGCGAGTTGCAGGACATCTTCGCCATCCGCAGCCAAGTCGCGCAGACGGTGGTGAAGGCGCTGCAAGTCACGCTCGGCGCCGGCGAGCGTCAGAAGATCGAACAGAAGCCGACGGAGGACGTGGAAGCGTATCAGCTCTATTTGAAGGGACGCCATGCGACCGCGACGCTTGCCGACTGGGGCATGGCCATACGGTACTTCCAGCAAGCGATCGCCCGCGACCCCAGCTATGCGTTGGCCTATCTCGGCCTGGCCTACTACTACTGGAGCGGCATCGACGGGCTGATGTCGGGAACCGAGGGCTTCCCCCGCGCCCGTGAGGCAGCCGAGAAGGCGCTGCAGCTCGACCCCTCGTTGGCGGAGGCGCACGTCTGGCTGGGCCTCGTGCGCTGGTTGTATGAGCGGGACTACGCCGCGGCGCGGCGCGAGTTCCACACCGCGCTGACGATGCAGCCCGAGTTGGCGACTGCCCATGAATTCAACGGCTGGTATTTGGTCGCTGCCGGCCAGATCGATGAGGGACTCGCCGAGTCGCGGCGTGCGGTCGAACTCGATCCGCTATCAGCGGAAATCAATACGGTACTGGGCCTCAACCTCTACTTTGCCCGCCGCTACGAAGAGGCAATCAAGCAACTGCGCACCGCGGTCACCATCGATCCCGACTACTGGTGGGCGCACGAGTGGCTCGGGCGGGCGTACGCGCGCGTGGGCAGGTTCTCCGAAGCCGTCGTCGAGCTGCGCACGGCCCAGCGGTTGGAAGGCTCGGGGAATACAGAGATCGAGTCGGCGCTCGGGCGGGTCTATGCTGATGCAGGGAATAGAACCGAAGCGACCAAGGTGCTCACCCATCTGCGCGAGCGCATGCGCGACGAGATCATCTCCGCCGCTTTCGTTGCGACCATCCACGTCGGTCTTGGTGAGAAAGAAGAAGCCCTCGTGGCGCTGGCGCAGGCCGAAGCGCAGCACTCATATTTTGTCGGGTGGTGGAAGGTCGACCCCGAGCTGGACCCGTTGCGGTCCGACCCGCGCTTCATCGGGTTGCTGAAGAAAGTGGGGCTGGAGCCGTGAGCAGTCGCATACAATCGTTAAATCCTGTGGGAAAAAGAGAGCAGCAACACTGCTGGACAAGCCAGCCGTGGCACCCCGCGTTTCTTGATGGCAAGCCGTTAAGAGTTTTCAAGTAACGCCAGGTAGTGTAGATTAACGGCCATGAAGGAGAATGGCTATGCGCTATTCCGTCTTGCTAGAACCGGTACAAGATCCTGAGTTTCCGGGCTTTTACTACGCCCACATTCCGGCCCTTGACCTGACCACACACGGCCAAGGTGTTGAAGGGGCGCTGGCATCGGCCCGTGATCTCGTGGAAGCGTGGGTCACTGAAAAACGTGCACACGGAGAATCGGTTCCAACCGAAACAACCGCACTCATCGGCCACATTGAGGTCCCAGATGCCTTACTCGCCCCGTGAGGTTCTGACAAAATTACAACGTGCTGGCTTTGTGGAGGTTCGGCACTCTGGAAGTCATAAAGTTCTTCGTCATTCAGATGGCCGACAGACATACATAGCGATGCATACGCAAACCCTTCCAACCGGTACTTTCCGTAAGATCCTCAAACAGGCTGCTCTGACAGAGGAACAATTCCGTAATCTTTAAACGACCTTCTACAATCACGCATTCTTATCTATGGCTCATACCTTACACCCTCAATTCGCTCGCCTCGTCGAAGTCATGGCTACGCTGCGCAGCGCCAACGGCTGTCCGTGGGATCGCGAACAAACACCGGACTCACTAAAGCCCTATTTGGTCGAGGAAACCTATGAAGTGTTGGAAGCCCTCGAAGCCCGGGACCTGCCTGCGTTCAAAGAAGAGCTGGGTGACTTATTGTTACAAATTGTCTTCCACGCCCAACTGATGGCAGAGGATGGTGTCTTCACCATCGATGATGTAGCGCAGGCGATTGTCGACAAACTCGTCCGTCGCCATCCGCATGTCTTTGGTGATGTCAAAGTCAAAGACGTTGACGAAGTGGGACAAAACTGGGCTAAAATTAAAGCGCAGGAGAAAGTCGGCAAAGCCGACCGCTCGGTCTTGGCAGGAGTTCCTGCTGGAGCACCAGCGTTGATTCAGGCACAACGTCTGGGGGAGAAAGCTGCGCGCGTAGGATTCGACTGGACCTCGGTCACAGAGGTGCTCACTAAGGTCGAAGAAGAAACCAAAGAATTAACCGCCACCTTGTCAGACCGCACGACAGAGCGGCAAGAACATGAACTGGGAGATCTGCTCTTTGCTCTCACCAGTCTCGCGCGGCATCTCAATATTGATTCTGAAACGGCGCTACGTAAAGCCGGGAAACGTTTCAATGCACGGTTCCGCTTTATCGAAACTCGGCTCGAAGAGGCCGGCGAAGACATTCACCGTACGTCACTGGTTCGCCTGGAGGAATTGTGGCAAACGGCGAAGCAGACGATCGGGTAACATTCTCAGCAGCGCAGCAAATTCAGTCTTTCCTCCCCACCACGCGACCAGGATAAAACTGAGTATACCTGCCAGAATAGCCGCGATGAGTAGGCCGAGACGGAACAGGTACGGCACACTACGATCAAGCCAGTCAATCTGATTCTCGAGCCTCCACACTGGCCCAATCATGAGCACAGAACCGAGCACACTCCACCCGAGCGAGTTCCTCCACGCGGCCCATGGAAATCCTCCTAAGCGCCGCAAGAGAATCACCGCCAACAGCAACACATTAACGGTAGCAGACAGGGAAGACGCGAGCGCAAGACCGCCCGCTTCCAAATGTCCAATCGTGAGATACGTACTTAAGATGGCGAGAAATTGCACTATCCTACCCGATTCACTGTCCGCGACGATGTGTCCCATGAACATGACACCAAAGATCGTGCTCGCGAAAAAAGCGAGAATCGCCGCTATTAATGGCGAACGCGTATCTTTCATTGCATAGAGACATGACGTTAATAATCGTGCAACTGCCACTGACCATAACCCCAGGACCATCCAACGTAACGCCTGTGCCGCGTCCTTCACGTCGTCCGCGCCAAAAGCACCATGAAAAAACAAGACTGAACAGATCGGCAGGGAAAGCACGGTGAGTCCGACTGCAGCAGGAAGTACGACAAAGTTGACAAGCCGCATCGCAAACCCCAAGCTTTCGCCGACCGCGAGCAGGTCTCCGCGTTGTACTTGTGCTGTCAAACTTGGTAAGGCAGCAGAGCTGAGGGCCAAAACAAAGATGCCCTGAGGAAAATCGAACACCCGCGTGGCATACCACAGTGAAGATACGCTCCCTTCATTCAATAAAGACGCTAATAAATTTTTCACGATCAAACTAAATTGATAGAGGAGAGCGCTAAACAAGACGGGAACAAGCAACACGGCGATCTGACGCATCGCAGGATGCCGCGGATTCCACTGCGGTGGTACTAATACCCCTAAGCGTCGCAATGCTGGCAGTTGCCACAGTAACTGTCCCAGTCCACCGACAGCAACCGCCCCAGCCAAGAAGAAGATCGGAGTCTGGGTCGTTTCAGATGCAAACAACCAGGCACAGAGTGTGGCCACAGTCATCACAATGTTCAGCAGGACAGGGGCAAATGCCGGGGCAGCAAAATGACGAAACGCGTGTAAAACCCCCATCGCTATCGCCGAAAGACCAATAAAGAACAGGTAGGGAAACATGAGGCGTAACTGACTTGCCGTCAAAGCGAGTTTCCTAGGAGAAAATCCGGGCACTAGGAGTGATGTTATCGGAGTAGCCCACACAGTTCCGACAACTGTCAGCACGAGAAGAATGAGCAATCCGACCCCGAGCAAGGCGCGGATCATTGCGATCGTCTCGCTCGGAGTGCATCGTTCCCGATATTCCGTAATGACGGGGACCAAAGCGGCGGCTGAGGCTCCTTCCCCCACCACGCGACGCAACATGTTGGGAATCCGAAAGGCAGTAAAGAACGTGTCAGTAATAAATCCTGCACCGAATACTGCACCAATGGCAATGTCGCGGATGAGTCCGGTTATACGGCTCAAGAGGGTGTAGAACCCGATTTGTCCAGCGGCTTTGACAATCTGTCGCTCTTCAGTGGCGATAGGATGAGGTGCGGACATTGATTGCGGGGTATCCTCGTGCTAGGGTTTGTGGCCTTCTTTGCCAGGTGTTCAGAAAGGAGAATACAAGGGTGGCTTCATCAGAAGAAAAACGTTATCGTCAAAGTCTCAAACGGCAGGCTCGCAATCAAGCAACAAAATCTCGGGTCAAAACTTTGATCAAGAAGGTCGTCGCTGCTACGACTGGCACGGATCAGAAAGCTACGGAAGAACAACTTCGTGTTGCCGTTAGCGCCATTCATAAAGCAGGACGGAAGCGAGTGCTCCATCCGAATACGGCGGCGCGTCGCGTTGCACGGCTGTCTCGTCTGGTACATCGCAGCAAGACTACAGCTCAATCCTCAACAACTCCCAATTCTTAGGATGTTGGGGTTGGGAGCTAACAGTGAGTAGCAACAGGCTCCCTTCCCCCCCATTCCCAACTCCCCTCAAAAATTCTCGCTAAGCCGTAGATATACCTCACGTGCTGCCGCAGCAAGAAGATGGTCGACCGCTGCGCGCCGTTGGGTATCAGAAAATTGAATATCGGTTAATCCTCGCAAGTCCTCGGCATTCAGGTTACCTTCAAGGAATTGCGGCGACGTTGTCACCACGACTTGGGGAATCGCATCATAGTCAGTAGTGACACGCATGTTGTTTGCTTGCCATAACAGCTTGCCGGTTTCTCGATGGGTCAACTGCACATCTAAAAGCAGGACAAGTTCATATTCCAAGACTTGATCTCGACGGTCGAAGGAAAGCGGGCGGAGGTCAATCTGACGCATCGTCACATTCAGTATCCCCTCGCCTCCCTCATCGACGATCACACTGCCGCGCTTACGGAACTCCTGTTCCAATGCCCATTGCAGTTGTTTCTCCGTACCAACTTCCAACGTTTCATTATCTATTGCTGCCAAACTGATTTTCTGGACGCCCTGCGGCAGCGGCCCACCACCGGAGAAGTGGTAGCCGCAACCGAAAAGGGCAAAGGGCAAAGGGCAAAGGGCAAAGAGCAAAAATAAAAGGCGCAAAGGGCGACGGAGGCAAAAGGATAAAGGATAAGAATAGATCCTTTGACTTCGGACCTGAGACGTTTTTGCTGCCCAACACCTAGCACCTAGCACCTAGCACCCTCCTCAGCTTTGAACTTCACGACTTCCCTTTATGCAACAACAAAGTTGACGAGCCGCCCCGGAACAACGACCTCTCGCCGAATCGTTTTCCCCTTGAGATAGGCCTGTACCTTCTCATGCGTCCGCGCGATACTCAAGATCGCAGCTTGGTCAGCTTCAGCATCCACTTCGATCGTTGCCCGCAACTTGCCATTGACCTGCACGGGAACCATCATCGTCGCGTCCCGCACAAGTGCAGGGTCATACGTTGGCCAAGGTTCGTAAGCTAACGTCTTGGCGTGGCCAAGGCGTTGCCACAGCTCTTCTGCCAGATGAGGAGCAAAGGGCGCTAAGAGAAGTACAAATCCCTCAACCAGTGCACGTGGTAAACGTTCAGCTTTGTGCCCTTCGTTCGAGAACTCCATCAAGGCACTCAGTGCGGTATTGAAACGCATCCCTTCCAGGTCTTCAGTCACTTTCTTCACTCGTTTGTGGTACTCGCGAGTGAGATTGTCTTGCGGGTCGGGCTGAGTCTGGACGATTTGGGCGCGCAGTTCTCCGGTTTCACTTACTATCAGTGACCATGCTCGCGACAAAAAGCGAGCGACGCCCGCTACCGATCGCGTGTTCCAGGGCTTCACTTGTTCGAGCGGCCCCATGAACATTTCGTAGCAACGCAACGCATCGGCACCGTACTCCGCAATAACAGTATCGGGGTTGACCACATTGCCACGCGACTTCGACATCTTGTCTTGTTGCGGCTCCAGTTCTAATCCTGGTTCTTCTGGATGATAGGGTTTCTCCTCGTGCCATTCGATTTTATCCACGGGCACGTAGCGTACGGACAACGTTACGGACGGGTGACCCGTTACGATATAATTAGGCTCTTCGCTTCCAGCTTGTACACTCTTTTGCACCGCATGATACGCGTACCGTTTTCCTGTCGCGTCTTCATAATAGCGATAGCTGAACCCGAGGATCATGCCTTGATTGACAAGCTTCTGAAACGGTTCCGGTGTGGATACGAGACCACAGTCATAAAGGACTTGGTGCCAAAAGCGCGAGTACAATAAGTGCAGGACTGCATGTTCAACTCCACCAACATACAAATCTACCGGCATCCAGTACCGTTCTTTGTCCGTATCCCACGGCCTCTCAGTATTCCGTGGATCAATAAAGCGTAAAAAATACCAACAACTACCAGCCCATTGCGGCATAGTGTTGGTCTCACGTTTCGCAGACTTTCCGGTTTTGGCGTCAACGGTTTCTACCCACTGCTTGACAGCAGCAAGTGGCGGCTCACCAGTGCCGGTGGGCTTAAAGCTTTCAACGTCCGGCAATAGTACGGGTAAATCGTTGGGATCGAGCGGTTGAGGTTGTCCATCGACATGAATCACGGGAAAGGGCTCGCCCCAATACCGCTGCCGACTAAAGAGCCAATCGCGCAATTTATACGTGACCGTCCCTTCACCGTGGCCATGCTCTTGAAGCCAAACATTCATCTTTTTCTTGGCCTCGGCGACATTCAATCCATCCAGAAATCCAGAGTTTACGAGAGGACCATCTCCAACATATGCTTCTTTGGCGACGTCACCACCTTGCACAACTTCGATAATCGGGAGGTTAAAACGGCGAGCGAACTCCCAGTCACGTTGATCCCCACCGGGCACGGCCATGATCACGCCAGTGCCGTAAGTAA
>JAYVFX010001078.1:0-3472 GCA_043772795.1 Deltaproteobacteria bacterium | reverse complement strand
CGAGCTTCCTTCATTAGCGAAACAAGGACTGAGAACAAGGACAGAGAGAGAAAAGACCTTGCCTGTCTCCACTTAGTCCTCAGCTGTTTTCCGCCTCAGTCCTCAGCACTCAAACCTCAGCACTGAAAGAGTCGCTTACGCCTTCTGTTATTCACTCTTCACTTGATCGTTTTCGCGAACAGTTTGATCGACTTCAGCCGTTCTCGCTGATGGGGCTCGCCTGTCTTGTTGGTCTCGTCACCGGCTGTGGGGCCATTGTCTTTGCCGAACTCATCAACCTCGTCCAATGGTGTGCACTCGGCTCCACCGAGTTTCCTCTCTATGTGTTACCAACACTCCCGTGGTACCGAACTTTTTGGGTTCCGGCACTCGGGGGGCTTCTCGTTGCGCCGTTAGTGTATCTCGTGTCCCGTGAATCGCAGGGACACGGCGTTCCGCAAGTGATTGAAAGTGTGGCACTACGTGGCGGTAAAATTCACCCGCGTGTCGCCGCAGTCAAATCAATCGCTTCAGCCCTCACGATTGGCACCGGTGGTTCAGTCGGACGGGAAGGCCCGATCGTACAAATCGGAGCGGCGCTCGGGTCGTTTGTGGGACAGCTTCTCCGTGTTCCACCACAGCGCTTACCAATCTTAGTGGGCTGCGGAGCCGCCGGTGGCATCGCCGCTGCGTTTAACGCGCCAATTGCCGGAGCTTTCTTCTCTCTTGAAGTGATCATGGGCAATTTTGCCATGCCGTCTTTTGGCCCGGTTGTTTTGTCTTCCGTGTTAGCGACGGTTGTCAGTCGCGCGTACTTCGGCGACCATCCTGCGTTTGTGGTACCAGGGTACACGTTACTCAGCGAATGGGAACTCTTGGTGTACCTGCTCCTTGGTATCGCCTGTGGGCTCGGCGGGGTCGCGTTTATTTTCATCCTTGATCTCATGGAAAAGTGGTGGCACAGATTCTCCATTCCCATCCTCCTCAAACCTGCCTTAGGCGGTTTAATTCTTGGCGTCGCGATCCTTGTGGTTCCGAATATCTATGGCGTCGGGCATGCCACCATGGACGAAATCCTCCGCGGTGGGATAGCATGGAACTGGCTGTTAGTACTGTTGCCTGTCAAAATGCTGGCAACGAGTTTGACGCTCGCTTCCGGCGGATCAGGTGGAGTGTTCCTCCCGTCTTTATACCTCGGCTCGATTACCGGCGGGTTGATTGGGATTGGCGCTGGTGCGCTTTTTCCCGCCATTGCTGCCCCCAGTGGAGGTTATGCCCTCGTTGGCATGGCCGCGTTCCTCGCTGGGGCAACCCACTCGCCTATCACCGCATTCTTACTACTCTTCGAGTTGACGGGGGATTATCATATTATTCTGCCTCTGATGCTGAGCTGTTCGGTCAGCACGCTGGTGGCGAAACTCCTCCGCGAGGAGTCCATCTACACCATTCAGCTTATCCGCCGTGGGATCAATGTACATCGACGCGAAGAGAACCTCATGCAGGCGTTCACGGTCAATCACATCATGCATCGTGAAGCACCGACCCTCCCAGCAGCGGCACCGTTTGCTGAAGTCGTGCGACATTTCCTCGCCACCAACCTCCCGACGTGTTTCATCGTCGATGAAGACAACCATCTGCTCGGCGCGATCTCTATTCATGATGTAAAAGATGTCCTTCAAGAAGAAGCACTACGCCAGCTAATCATTGCCAAAGACCTTGCCCATCGGTGTCTGCTCACGACCACCCCGGAAGACTCGTTAGCGCATTGCTTAGAGAAATTTACCCAGACAGAGCAAGAATATCTTCCTGTCCTCACCCCTACTGACGAGCTGTATGGGGTCATTTCCCAACGTGACGTACTCGCCTTGTATCATCGCGAAATTCTTCGTCATGAGTACCTCGGCTTGAGTCTACGCAGTGAAGAGCCCCACAATAGTGTCCACAAACACGTACGGCTGCCGCATTCGTATATCGTCGAGGTTGTGAAAGTTCCGTCTCGTTACACTGGCAAAACATTGCGTGATATTGCACTGCGTACGACTTTCCACCTCACGGCGGTCGCCATTCAGCATGGGAACAGTGGGGAACCAGATGAGTTTCCGGACCCGAATCAACCACTCACCGCCCAGGATCAACTCGTCCTGGTTGGGCGACCTGCTGATTTACAACGGTTCGTCAGCGAACTCGACGAACCACAATCACCACAAGACCTCCCAACAGTGGAACCGGTCGTTCGGACAGAAGAACTCTCCCAGTAGGATTGTTATGAAACCAGCGTTTATCGTCCTTACCTGTATCTTGTTGTTACTCTCCCCGTTCGCACGCCAGGCGAGGGCGATTGACACGGATGATCTCCCTGATGCGACCACACTAGTTTCAGGTTCACTCGTTGTTCCTCCTAACGCTGGCATTCGCATCCTCTCTCACCGGGGAGAATGGGGCGCTTTTTTCGGTAGTGGCGGCAGTGGCGAGTCGTTTTTTTTGCTTGCTGGAGAACTTGAGAATACCTCTGGGAAGCCGCTGGCGTACGTGAAACTGCAATTTGAGTTACTGAACGAGGAAGGAACCGTGGTGATCCGCGACTTCGGCTACAATCGTAAAGCCGAAGCGCTGCGGGAAGAGGAATACGAAACCGGCAAGAAAACCCTCACCGACATGAAAATTGAACAACTAGCAGCAGGTACAAAAGAAGGCTTCCGTTTTTTCTTTTTTAAGTCAGATATTCCTGAGTTTCACTCCTACCGGATTCGGTTTCTTGAGAGTCGCTAAGTCTAAATCGGACCACAGAACATTCGTACACTGTAGCACTTGCTATGAGGTCCTCCCTGTCCCTTCTTTTCCAAAGGAGGGAACCCACATGCCCCCTTTGCGAAAGGAGGCCGCGCGCAGCGCGGGGGGATTTTGTCAGGGTCTGTGCCAATGAGGAGCAAGATCCACGCCAATCTCCTACTCATCATAACTATCTGTTATTGTGAAATTTTTACCTCCGTCATGGGGAAAAGTCGACAACATGGCATAGCATTGAGGTATACCGTCATAGCACGGGTATGCACGGAGAGGTCGTCGCGCTCCTTACTAACGATAACATGCCGTCATTTTACGATTTGCGAAAAACGAGGGTAATTCCTCAGCCGCAGAGCGGCGCATGAAGGTAGGCCGGCCTTTCAAGGCCGGTTGCGCAGAACCGCCATACCCATCGCGTCGCGGCGCGACGCGATGAAGGCTGCGCTCTCGGATACAGGCCGTAAACGACCTGCCTACCATCAACCGTCCCTCCGGGACGAAAAGGGCTGCGTAGCTACAAATCAGGAAGGAATTCTAACAAAGAAGTTATAACAGAAAGTTATGAACGTATAGCGATTGGGTATAGATGCGGGAGTCGCGGCGTCCCTGAGGCAGGGAGATTTTTCCACGGCCTCAGGGTACGATCGCTGCCACGAGAGGAATGTGGTTCTCTGATACTTGCCGTGGAGTACTACAATATTTAGGCAAA
>JAYVFX010001077.1:0-4430 GCA_043772795.1 Deltaproteobacteria bacterium | reverse complement strand
TAACCAAATGATGGGATACGTTACTGGTGCGGCTCTCACAGGCATGATCTACCTCGGAGACCGCGTCGGATTGTTCAAAGCCATGACAGGGGCAGGGCCGGTCTCGGCAGCAGAACTCGCCACAAAAGCCGGATTACAAGAACGTTATGTGCGTGAATGGCTCTCGGCGATGGCAGCGGCAGGAATCGCCGAATATGACCCCGCGACTGAACGTTTCACCTTTCCAGAAGAGCACGCTGCGGTATTGGCTGATGAGAACAGCCCGAGTTTTCTCGCGGGTTTCTTTCAGAACACGCCAGCGATGATCAATGTTGCCCCGCGTGTGGCTGAAGCGTTTGTTAAAGGTGGCGGAGTGCCGTTTTCAGAGTACGGTCCGGACCTGGTTGCGGGTATCGATCGCAGTAATCGTGCCCAGTATCAATTTCATCTGCTGAAACGCTGGCTACCAGCGATGCCGCAAGTGATGGAGCGTTTACAAGCAGGTGGGACGGCTGCCGATGTTGGCTGTGGCAGTGGGTATCCCAGTATTCTGATGGCACAAGCGTTTCCGCGGTCACGCTTTTACGGATTTGATGTCAGCGACGAATCCCTGGATCGCGCTCGTGCTGATGCCCAGCGCAAGGGCATTGCTGACCGTGTCGAATTTCAGCGCGCCTCAGCAACCGCGCTGCCGAATAATCCCAAATTTGATGTGATCACGTCGTTTGATGCCATCCACGATATGGTTGATCCCCGTGGCGTGTTGCGTTCCATTCGTGGCGCACTTTCTGATGATGGTACTTATTTTATGGTCGAGCCCAAGGCTGGCGATACGCTGGCTGAGAACATGGGGCCGATGGGTGCGATGATGTACTCGATAAGCACGTTACATTGCATGACCGTTTCCTTGGCTCATGGTGGAGAAGGTATTGGCACTGCAATCGGGCCAACAAAGATTAAAGAGCTGGCGGAACAAGCAGGGTTCACGCGCGTTCGGCGTTTACCGATCGAGCATCTCGCGCAAGCGTTTTATGAGATCCGGCCATAACGGCAGCTGTTAGTGTTTGCTTCACTGGAGTTGTCTATGTCAGTACAAAAAGAAGCGTTGCTGACACCCGAAGCCTATCTGGCTTTGGAGCGAGAGGCACCGGACAAAAACGAATACTTTGCTGGAGAGATGTTTGCCATGTCCAGTGCCAGTCGGCGGCACAACCTTATCTCTCTCAACTTCGGGGCAGAACTGCGTACTCAACTCCGTCATCGTCCCTGTGAAGTGTACACGAGTGACATGCGAGTGAAGGTCAGTCCAACGGGGCTCTACACCTATCCTGATGTGGTCGTGGTATGTGGAGAGCCCGAGTTTGAAGACACGACAGGGGACACGCTCCTTAACCCAACTCTCCTTGTCGAAGTGCTTTCTCAGTCTACCGAGGACTATGATCGAGGGCGAAAGTTCGAGCACTATCGCACTATCCTCTCACTACAAGAGTACCTTCTGGTGTCGCAAGAAAAAGCTCATATCGTGCATTATGTTCGACACTCTCATGTCTCATGGCTCTTATCAGACACGTCCGGTCTTGATGCGTCCATCGCCTTACGAGCTATCGGCTGCGAGATCGCTTTATCTGAAATCTATGCCAAGGTCCGTTTTGAAGCATAAGAGGCATTTGTCACAACTGAAGGTCAGATTCTGGTTTTGTGGCAGTGAAGCAACGAGTTTGGGTTCTTTCTCCCGGTGGAAGAGGGAATGGCTGCATGGGCTCATACCGGCAACGCTTCGCTTATTCCGGCCTACTCTCTCTTCACTTTTCCTATTCCTCTCTCCTTACTCCTTGCTCCCTGCTCTTTGCCCCGTGCCCTTTGCTCCCTGCTCTTTGCTCACTTCAGCCCCGCTTTGCGCAACGTGGCAATATGCCGCTCCAATATCGCTGGATCTTTATAGGGGAGCCTGTGCTTGAGCACCTCCAGAGAGTGATGGGGGCTTCTCCTTAAGACTTCTGCCACCTCAGCCCGGGCCTCCGTCTCCCGGCCTAACTCACTATAGATGGCAGCCAGGTAGATATGGGTAGGCAGAAAATCGGGGTTGCGAGTAAGGATTCCCTTCAGGACTGCAATCGCCTCCTCATACCGCCCTGTTAAGTAATAGGCGTGTCCTAAGAAGAATGAGTAGAGGAACGCACGGGGGTTGAGGCGTATCGCCTTCTCCACCCACCCGATGGCTTCCTCGGGCCGCCCCGCAAAGTTCAGAACCTCCCCCAGCCTCATATAGCCCTCGGCATCGTTAGGAGCGAGGGCAACGGCCCGCTCGGCCGCGACGATGGCCTGCTCATGCTGCTTTTTCCACAGAGAGACACAGCTTAATACCCGGTGGGCCAGGGATAGGGAGGCATCCAGGGCTACGGCCTTTTGCGCCAGCGCAAAAGCCTGCTCCAGCGCCTGGGAGTCTTGGCTCCATTGCGAGATCCACCCCATTGAGTAGGTCCAGCCCAGCTGTGCGTACGCTTCCGCATACTGGGAGTCCAGCGCCAGGGCGTACTCAAACATCTGCCGTGCCTGGGCAGTCGCCTCTTGCGTGGAGCGATAAAAGTACTCCACTCCGCGCAGGTAGGAGTCATACGCCTTCAGGTTGTCCGTGGTTTTGCGCACCAGGTGTCCATGCTCCCACAACGAGAGCTGGAGTCTCAGCGTTGTCACGATCTTCTGCACGATTTCATCTTGGAGGGCAAAGATGTCCTTGAGTGGCCGGTCATAGCGCTCGGCCCACAGGTGATGGCCTGTGGGGGCATCGATCAGCTGGGCGGTGATCCGCACTCGCTCTCCAACCTTGCGGACACTGCCTTCCAGCACGTACCGTACTCCCAGTTCCCGACTCACCTCTTGGACTTTCACCGCCTTCTCCTTGTAGGTGAAGGTGGAGTGACGGGCGATGACAAAGAGACCTGACAACCGGGAGAGGTCGGTGATGAGGTCCTCGGTGATGCCATCGCTGAAATACTCCTGCTCGGGATCGCTGCTCAGGTTGGTGAAGGGCAGGACGGCAAGGGACGGCTTGTCAGGCAACGGCAGGAGCGCGGGCTGCTCTCCGCTCGGTGTCGGTCCAGGTGCTGGGCTGGGCTCCAGCTGCACCCGATACACCCGCACTGGCTCAGCGATGTTCTTGACTTCTCGTTCTCCGAGATACTCATAGCCCAGTGCTACCTTATTCTTGATTTGATCGTACACCGTCCCCGAGATACAGATGCCGCCAGGAATCGCCAGACTTTCCAACCGCGCGGCGATGTTGACGCCGTCGCCGTAGATCCGCTCCTCTTCGACAATCACATCGCCCAAGTTAATGCCAATGCGAAAGCGCATCTGCCGGTGCTCTGGTAACTCCGTGTTCTTCTCTGTGAGTGCGTGCTGGATCTCGACCGCGCAGCGTACCGCATCCACCACACTAGCAAACTCAGCCAAGAGGTTGTCACCGGGGGAATCGACCACGCGACCACGGTAGTGCTGGGTCAGGGAGGAAATAATTTGGCGGGAAGCGGTGAGGGTGCGGATGGTGGCTTCTTCATCGTCGCCCATAAGACGGCTGTAACCTGCCACGTCCGTGCTGAAGATCGCCGCCAGCTTGCGTTCCATACCAACCGCAGGCGCTTGGTCAGCCATCGCTGCTCCTCCTCGCGGCAATTATCCGGCTTCCAGACTGCGCCTGTCAATCGCTCGCGAGAGATAATGACGGAAGGTCGGTCAGAATAGAGTTGTAAACCGTTCCCAGTACCTCCTTGGGTAGTAGGGTGTCTTTCCCATCAAGCTATGTTAGGAAGGAATTATGAAGGAAGTCATCCTTACTCTCCCTGATAAAGCGTATGAACAGCTTGCCATAGACGCCGCCGCGGCCCATAAATCTCCTGAACAGTGGATCCTCGACAAGCTTTTTGCTGAACCAGAGTCACAGCCGTGCCGCCAGAGACCCATACTCTGCTGGCTGCCGCTTTAGACACTCTTGGATTTCAGCATCTCGCAGCGGAGAAAGCCAGGCGATTGAGTGAATTATTGTCGCTCCGCAAAGCCCACTCTTTAGCAAATGAGGAAACCGCTGAATTACACGCCTTATTGGCCGAAGCGGATGCTTTAGAGCTAACAAGCCTCCAACGCCTGGCAGCAACCCTAGCGCACTGAGGCCAGACTATGGCTGCGGTAGACACCTACCGTTCCGAGGTTGCCCGTCGTGCTCACTATCGCTGCGAGTATTGTCGCTATCCCGAAGCGGCAAGCAGCACTCCTTTAGAAGTCGATCACATTATTCCAGAGGCGAGAGATGGCATCACCACGTGAGACAATCTGGCGTTATGTTGCCGCTCCTGCAATCTGCATAAGTATGTCAAAATTGACGCAGCTGACCCGAGAACTGGCGAGACTACCTCTCTCTTCAATCCACGGGCTCAGCACTGGCCCGAGCACTTCAC
>JAYVFX010001076.1:0-2551 GCA_043772795.1 Deltaproteobacteria bacterium | reverse complement strand
ATTGCCTACTCTTACCTCTTCGCTCTTTGCACTTTGCCCTAAGGCTTGCCGTTGCCACAGCCGTGCCAGGCTCATCGTTGCGCGGAGTTCGAGCGACTTGGCTTGTTGCTTTTGGGCAATGGCAAGGGCTTTGAGGAAACACGCTTCGGCCTCTGCCTCCGCTTGGGGGTTAGAAGCTTGGGGTTGGGTGTCTGTAATTCTTAATTCTCCATTTTTAATTTTTAATTGTTCCAGCGTGAGTTCCCCCTTGATCCGATACAACTCCGCTTCGTACTGACGTTCCTCATTTTTCTCCACCAGAGCCAGCGCCTCAGCCAGTACGGTGAGCCCTTCTTCTATCCGCCCCACTTTCCCATACGCCTCGCCTAGCAGGGCAAGAAAATACGGCCGTGTCAGCTCTGCTCCTGTGGCCCGGTAGGCGGTCAGGCCTTGGCGTATCTGGACAATCCCTTCTTCCACCTGTCCTTGCTCGGCCAGCACCCAACCCCGAAAGATAGTGCCCGTCACCAACCAGTACGCAAACCCCTGCTCAGCTGAGAGCGTCATCATCGCCTCGATCCGCTCTTGGGCTGCTTGCCCCTCCCTGCGGAACTGATGGAGCCAGGCAGCAAAGAATAAGGCCTCAGCCAAGCTAAAGGGGTGAGAGAGCTCTTGGGCTAAGGTCAGTGCCTCACCGATTCTCGTGCGAGCTTGGTCCGGATAGCCAAGATACCATAGGGACCAGGCCGCCCAACAGAGGCACACCATTCCAGGGTCCTCCCCGTACAGAAAGGCCAGGGAGTGGTGCTGCTGAGGATCGTAGAGGGTAATCCCGTGCTCTGAGTGCTCTCGGGCGGAGGCAAACTCTCCCAGGAGCGGTAAGGTGTTCCCCAGTACATAGTGAGCCGACAGGAGAAGGACCGGATCTTGCACGCTCTGGGCCAGGGCGAAGAGCTGCTCCCCCAGCTCACGCGCTGTCTGTAACTCTGCCCGTAACAGATAAACCGTCCACAGTCCCACCAGTACTGGGAAGAGCTGCGGAGTCTCCCCCACCTGTTGACATAGCTCTCGCGCCCGCGTGTAGACGCTTTCCACTTCCGGGGCCGCCCAGCCTTTGGTGGCCATCAATACCGGCCCACGGGCGACCTGCAGCGTGAGTTCCTGCGTGGCCCGCTCCGGCGTCTCCGGGCGCGTCAGCAGCAGCTCCAGCGCGGCGGTCAGATCACTGATCGCCTCCGTATAGGCCGCTCGTTGCACGGCCTGTTGTCCGGCCAAGTGGAGATATTCAATCGCCTTCTCAGTGTTGCTGCCGCGGCGGTAGTGATGGGCCAAGTCACTGTAGTGCTCAGACAGCGTCGCAACGTACACGGTTTCCAGCACCTGACCCGTACGTTCGTGTAACCGCTTACGTTGCTCCTGTAGGACCGTACCGTACGCCACGTCCTGGGTCAGGGCATGCTTAAAAATGTACTCCACCTCGGGAAACGCTGGTTGCTCGTAGAGAAACTCCTGGCGCTGCAACGACGCCAGCAGGCGATACAAGTCGGCTTCCGGCTGGGGGATGACCTGCCGGACCAGGCTGAGGGGAAACTCCCGGCCAATGACCGCGAGCTGCTGCAAGAGGGCTTTCTCGTCTGGAGTGAGGCGGTCAATGCGCGCCGCCAGAACGCCTTGGACCGTCGGGGGCAGCTGCAGCGTAATCGTAGGGTGGGTCACGACCCACCCTACGGAAGCATCTTGCTGTAGCACTCCCTGTTCCACCAATTCTTGGACGATCTCCTCCATAAAGAATGGCGTACCTTGGGTCTTGTCGAGGATCAATTGCTTGAGTTGGTGCAGTGCGTCGGTATTCACCCTCTCCCTAGCCCTCTCCCCTCGAGGGAGAGGGGACCCGAACTCACCTAACAGAACGTCCAGAAATTCCTCCGCCTCGGCTGTGTCCAGCGGCGCTAACCGCACTTGCGTGTAATACGTCTTCTGCCCCCACTCATGCCGATACTCGGGACGGTAGTTGGTGAGGAGGAGCAGCTTGGCGCTGGCCACACTCTCACTCAGTGTGTCTAAGAAACCCTGCGTCTCCCCATCGATCCAGTGCAAGTCTTCAAAGATCAGAATCAACGGCTGATTGAGACTCTCTCGGAGCAAGAGCTTCTTGAGCGCCTCGAACGTCCGTCGGCGCCGAATCTGTGGGTCCATCTGTTGTAACGGTGAGGGCTGCTCTTCAATCCCCAGCAAGGCGAACAGATAGGGCAGCGTGTCTTCTAAACTGTGGTCCAGCATCACGACTTTCCCGGCGACCTTCTCGCGTCGCTTCCGTTCATCATCCGGCGCCTGAATATCGAAGTAGCTCTTGAGCAGCTCGATGACAGGCAGATACGCTGTCGCCTTGCCATGCGACACCGAATAGGCTTCCAGCACCAGACAGCCACTCACCGAGAGCAGCTTGAACTCATAGAACAGCCGGGACTTCCCTAATCCCGGCTCTCCCATCGTGCCGACAATCTGCCCGTGCCCCGCTTTGGCGTGCTCTAGCGCTTTTTTCAACTGCTCCATCTCACTGTGGCGTCCGACA
>JAYVFX010001075.1:0-5123 GCA_043772795.1 Deltaproteobacteria bacterium | reverse complement strand
ATGCCTTCGTACATCTACTCTCCCTCACAAAAAGTTTTATAAAATAAGATACCGATGTATCTGCTGCGAACACCCGTAAACTCTCAGGTTGTGTGCAGTGGTTTGCACCCTTGTTAGCAACCTGAAAACGCCGTCACCAAAAAGGGAGAGGACAAAAATTTCCACCAATCTATGAAGCAATAAAATACTCGGTGAGCATTTGCTCCGGCAAGGATCCGTTCCCCGGCAGTTGGTTTTTGCTGCACCACCAAGGCCCGATCAACAATCAGACAGGTGTGTGGTGAGGCGAGTCGCCTGCATGCGCCTTCATGTAGGTGCGTAGAATGGCGTTGATGCGCGTCTGATACCCTTGGTGTTGCCGGAACCAGTCTAGCAGATCGGTATCCAACCGCATGGTCACACCGTTTTACGGCTCGGGAAGACCACCTTGGCACCCTTCCAGAAAGCTGCATCCGTGGGGTACGCATCGGGGTCGGCCTCAATCCCGGTACGGATCTCCGCTACGCTCATCCGGCGCAGCCGGTTCCAGTCGGTGCCCGTCCCGTTCTTAGCCCTTGATGTTTTTCCAGTAATAACGTCTTTCGTGGGGTTCTGCTCGCCATGCCGAGATAATATGTCTTTTGTCTTCGTCTTCGTCTTCATAGGGCACGTCTGCTCACGCCGCAGTAAACTCAGAGCCAGGTGGCGCAGCACGGCAAAATTTTCTGCGGCATGGTCGCATCGCAAATGGCTCTGGTCTTCCTGAAACGCGACATCTAATACCTAGTGCAGTCCATCCTCAATACTCCAGTGCGTCCGGGCGGCCTCGTCAAACTGTTGCCCAGTCCCAGCCAAACTCGTCAGATAATAGTGCCCTTCCACGGTCGTCTTTCCCTCCAGCGTGCGCTGGGGATACAACTCGCAGTCAGGCCCCTACCACAGAAACGCGCTGCCTGAATTCCTAAACCACTCCGTCGAATTGCTGGGTTATGTCGTCACTCTGGCAAGTCAGAATGGTATCACAAAACACCCCTCTCTCTTCTCCGTTCGGTAATCGGAATATACGTCCATTTGATGGTGGTGGACGGACAAGAGAAAGTGCCACGAAACACAGTTTGTTGATCTTATAACAATATTGCTATACACTGGCTCAATTGCCACAGACGCGGGTTATTTTCTATCAAGAGGAATCAGGGAGGGCTCCGGTTATAGAGTGGCTTCGAGCGCTGCGCCAGACCGACCGTCTCGCCTACGCGAAGTGTGTCGTGCGGGTACGACGACTCGCCGCGCTTGGTCATGAACTCCGCCGTCCGGAAGCTGACCTCTTGCGGGAGGGCATTTATGAGCTGCGGGCCAAGAAAGGCAGGGTGCAGTATCGGATCTTGTACTTCTTCCACGGCCAAAACGTTGCCGTGTTAGCCCACGCCCTGACCAAAAAAGACACGGTCCCTGACGCCGACATCGACCAGGCGATCCGCAGAAAGAAGGATTTTGCACGAGATCCCACCCGGCACACTTATGAAGAAGAGTTCAACGATGGCTAAGACTAAAGATGCTCTCAAGATTATTGATCGCCTCATCGGCAACGACAAAGAACTCCAACGCCTCATTGAGCAGGAGACGACCAACGCCCGGGTGGCGGCTATGATTTATCAAGCACGGAACAAAGCCGGACTGACTCAACAGGAACTAGCTGACTTAGTCGGGACGAAGCAACCAGTGATTGCCCGGCTGGAAGACGCTGAATACGAGGGGCATTCTCTCACTATGCTCCACCGCATTGCCGCAGCATTGAACCAGCAACTGGATATTCGCTTCGTGTCAACCAAACGGACACGATTGCGGCGGGCAGCGTGATACCTTGGAGAGTGTTTCATGCATAGTATCGACGAATATGCCCTGATCGCGTCTCTCTCTTGTTTCAAACCGAAAGGGCCTTGGACTTTAGGCTTTGAACGTTATAGAAATCTGCCGCAATGGACCTGTCAACAATTCTCGCTCGGCGGGCAGACTTTACTCCTGACAAACCGACCCTCATCTTCGAGGAACAACCTGTCTCCTACTCTACCTTTTGTACTCGTATTGCTCAGACTGCCGGTGCACTTACCTCTCTTGGAGTGACTGCTGGTAATCGTGTTGCAGTCCTCGCGCAAAATCATCCAGCATTGCTCGAATTGCTGTTTGCCTGCGCACGCCTCGGGGCGATTCTGGTACCATTGCAACGCGATGGACAAAGTACAAAAATTCAAACTGCGCGAAGAGTTCGCAAAGAGGCAATTAACGATCTAAACTCTGAGTCTGCCGCAAAGGAAGGGAGGAGAGTGACCATGCAGTCATCGTCAATACGGATTCAGCCGCGAAACGTTCTGTTTGCCACGCTCATATCACTGTGGAGCGTGAGCGTGAGTGGCTGCGGATACAATTCAATGGTGTCCATGCGCGAGGAAGTCAAGTCATCCTGGGCACAGGTTGAGAATCAACTCAAGCGACGGACAGATCTTATCGATAATCTAGTGGAAGTCACCAAAGGTTATGCTGGACACGAGAAAAGCGTGTTCGAGAACATCGCCAATGCGCGTGCCAGAATAGGCAGTGCGGGGTCTCGTGGTGAGCAGATTGATGCTGCAAATGAGATGTCATCGGCAATCTCTCGCTTGCTTGTGATTACAGAAAATTATCCGCAACTCAAAGCGGATGCCCAGTTTGCTCGTCTGTCGGATGAACTGGCCGGAACCGAAAATCGTATCGCTACTGAACGACGGCGATACAACGAAGTCGTACAAGCCTATAATACGTATATCAAGAAGTTCCCTGCGGTGTTGTACTCAGGCTGGTTTGGCTTCCAAGCAGAAAAATACTTCGAGGTCCCGCAGGAAGAGCAGAAAGCACCAAAAGTGAAGTTTTAGGGTGGCCTGCCGTGTCCTGGGAGCGCGACCGTCTCGGTCGCCCCTTGTGCGGGCGGGACGCCCGCGCTCCCAGCATAGACACCGATTACTTCTCTTCCGCCAATAACGGATAGACAATCCCCGCCAATACAGCACCGATGATCGGTGCAACCCAGAAAAGCCAGAGTTGGCCAATCGCCCAACCACCAACAAAGAGAGCAGGTCCGGTGCTTCGCGCCGGATTCACAGAAGTATTCGTTACCGGAATGCTAATCAGGTGAATCAGAGTCAGAGCCAAACCGATGGCAATCGGGGCAAAACCTGCTGGCGCACGTTTATCCGTGGACCCGAGAATCACCATTAGAAACATGAACGTCAGAACGACTTCAGCGAGGAAGCACGCAAAGAAGGAATACCCACCCGGAGAATGTTCCCCATACCGTTGGAGGCGAAGCCGGCAGCGACATCAAACCCCGCCTTTCCGCTGGCAATCGCCAGCAGAATCGCCGCAGCAATAACCGCACCAGCGACCTGTGCGATAATATAGGGGACGGCTTCACTCGAGGGGAAGCGCCGAGCAGTAACCAAACCAATAGTGACAGCGGGATTCAGGTGACAGCCAGAAATATGACCGATGGCATAAGCCATTGTTAGTACGGTCAAGCCAAAAGCAAGCGAGACTCCATGTAATCCGATCCCAACGTTAGGGAAAGCTGCGGCCAATACCGCGCTTCCACACCCACCAAAGACCAGCCAGAATGTTCCTAAGGTCTCAGCCCCTATTCGTTTACCTAAACTCATATCTCCCTCCTCCTTCTTATAAAATGGTCAAAGTTCTATTAGGACGGTTGTTCTATCTGCGAGAAGCCGCAGGCAGGACTCCGGAATCGGCTGTCTTTCCAAGTAGGAAGAAGCTACCATGCCCTGGAGTACAACAAACCTCAACAATAACTTCAGGTCAATGCCCTATATGGAAGATAAGAAAATACAGTAAATGACAGACACACGGGCAGCCTTTATACCGCCGACTGAGGATCTTAACACCAGCTCGGAACCAATGCAGGAAGAAGATCAAAGGCAGAGCGGTGCTCACTCAAACCGTACAGAGAATCCTTCTTCTTCGTTGTTCTCTTTATCGATGAGCGTTGTTCGTGCTGAGGTATACTGTCCAGCCGGATAGAAGAGATAGCCGGTAATGTTCTGTCCGGGTTGCAATGTGATGTCGCCGTGCAGTGGGTTTCCCCGTCCTACCGCTGGCGGAGAAATTGGCGCCACTTGTCCACTTCCTGATGAAGAGAGCAGGATCTTCTCTGCGGTCAGCCCATACGGACGAGGTGAGTTATTGGTGATAACGACCTTAATCGGGAGCAGCCCACTTTTGGGAAGATCAGCCCCAAGCTCGACTTGGGATTCAAAACTCCCTAACCGGGTCAGAATGATCGACATGCCTTGTTCTGGTCCTTGGTCTGCGAGGTCCTTGCTACTGAGCAAGATATTATACGTCTGGGTAAAGACATGCGGAAATGAGCCCGGTTTATCTGCCGCACCGACCAGAACCCGCACGGGCTCCCCGGTCCTATCCGGTTCGGCAGTTGCATAACTCTCGTCGGAACAGGTGATCACCACTTTCCCGCTTTTCCCATCTTCTTTCTTGGCTTCAATATGGCCCGGCTGTCCGGGTTTCGCGATTTGCACTGAGGTTACTGCATATCCCACGCTGACGACCGCGCGATGCGCCAGCCGATTCGCCTCCTCGCAGGTCGGGATACGAGTTTCTACGGTGCGTTTGCGCAGCGGCTGCCGCGGGGCACAGCTGATCAGACACAAACAGAGAGCGAGACAGAGATAGAAAATGGAAGACGCAGGACGAGCCATAAGTGCCGGGGGTTGAAACCCCCGGCTACCATCGCTAACCCCGTTGGGGTTGAACCACAAGCCCGATAGAGCGGGTGAACGCCCCAAACGGGGCGTATGAGGGTAGCCGGGGAATTTATTCCCCGGCGCGTGACGGAGTCCTTTATTCCACAACATCTTGCTGTTCCTTCAGCCCCACAATTTCGACACTTTCCAGTTGCAACTTACGATTGCGTTGCGTAAAGAATCCCACAAGTGTCAGCGGCGTACCTGGTTCGGCTTGACCCACCTTGGAGAGCAAATTTCGTGGACCGACCAAGTCAAAATCTACCGCAAACTTTCCTACTTGTTGCAGAATAGCTGCCTCACCAATTTGTTTATCATCAACGGCTTCCGCCTTGATCA
>JAYVFX010001074.1:0-4360 GCA_043772795.1 Deltaproteobacteria bacterium | reverse complement strand
AGCCGTGCGGTTGTAGTGGTTGTAATGCGCCGTGGCGTCATGCCGTGCCTGTTTCAAGTCCTCTAAGAGGTTCGGTTGAGAGTATTGAGGGAATGACGGGACGCCAGGGCGCTGTATCGGCACTTGAGCCAAGGCGTTGACTTCGATGTATGGCTTCGCTGCCTGCTTCCGAACTTCTTCCAGACCTTCCTTAATTGAAACACCTTCAGGAATACCCACAGCCTTACGCGCCAGGTTATCGATCGTTTCCACGTTGCGTACTTGCGCCTCTTGCTTGGTTGCGGCCTTCCCTCCAAACCCTTGGAGTCTGTTCGTCGTGACCGATGGCTTGATGTAGGACGGTGGAATCACGAGTCCCGCGTCTAAGCCGTCCTGTGCCGTTTGCTTCAGTACAGGATTCTTCAGGATTGGCGCATTGGCTTTCGACGGTAGGCCCCTGGCCAGCAACGGCACGGCCATCCCTACCGCCGTAGCAGCCAACGGGCTATCGGTGAGTTCCTTAGTCACCCCAGCCGCTGCACCGCTAGCCAACCCTATCGCGCCAGCCTTGGCGAACTGCATGGCACTGCTAGCCGGTGAAGCAGCCATGCTCACGCCTGCCTGTACCGCCATGTCGAGAATGCGCTGCCCTGGCGTCTGCGGTTCACGCTCATCAGAGATCAGCCCAAAGGCCCGCGCCCCTTTCTCAACTAGGTTAGGCTGTGGGGTAATAGTAAGGTCGTCGCGCAAGTCCTTACCCATCGCGTCTCCAGCCAGCACAGCCCCAGCCTTCGCCACGTTGTAGGCGTTCACAGGCGCGTTCAAAAACATATCCGCCATGCTCACAGCGCCCTTCGCTGCTGCGTTGCCAGCGACGGCAAGATAGGACGGCTCAGCCGGTGCATACGGGTGTACGTCGCCGGTGGCTTCAGTGATTTCCATATCGGTACCAGGTCCAGCCGCTAGCGTATGTCCGGGCATCACATCAGGCTCAAAGTCCTCGCCTGCACCAGACCTAGCTTCCAGTTCAGCCAGCCGCCGCAAATCGTTGAGCTGCTGCCTATCGTCCATACTTCTTCCTCAGCATGTCGAGTTCGGACTGCTCTTGAGGTGAGAGCTTGCCCTTTGGGGCTGGCCCATTTGCCTTGGCGTTCGCTTCAAGTCCCTTCTGGCCCTGTCCTGCGACCTCACGAATCTTTCCGCTTGGATCACGAATCACCCTGGTTTCATCCATGAACCTACGGAGCCGTGCAATCTTGTCCTTGAGAACGGCGTCTGTATCGAGCGTGCTAATGTCAAATCGCTTTTTAATACTCTCGACTTCTGAGGCGTTCGCCGCCGCTCCCGTTTCAGCCCGCAACTTGGCTGAAATCGCGTCCTCCATCATGGAGCTAATGTTGCGGCCTTCCGTAAACGGAATGTTGAACGCGGAAGCGAACACCTTGGCTCTGTCAATGGAGCCATCGGGCTTGGTGATCGCCTTCGTCACCGCGTCAATGCTCTTCGTGGCGTTGTCGATCATGGCGAACTTGCCAGCCTCTTCCGTCGTCTTGGGCATGTGGACTTCTACGCTAGAAGTAGAGAGTGGCCTGTTAGGGTCCTTCGCTGCGTCACGAATCTCGTCGATCTTGACGTTGTATTTTCTGGCTATTTTGGGGAGGTCCTTGACGTTGCCGCCAGCCTCTAACCAGTCTGCCTGAGCTTGGCCTACGCTAGATTCACGCTCAATCTTATGGCGGTCCATGAAGATCTTTTCATCGAGACTGCCGCGCTGGATGTCCAGCGATTCCCTTGAGATGCGCTTTCGATTTGACAATTGTGTAATCGACTCGTCCATGCTCGCCTTGACGTTGCGCAGCGCGTTCAGATTCTCAGCAGTCGGATTCTTCGTGAATTGTAGCTGCGCACGCATGTACGACATTTGATGCTGAGAGGCGTCAATTTTCCCTGCAATCATTTCAAGGCTTTCGCCATGCTGCATCGGTTCAACACCTTGTGCGATCATCTCTGCTCGTGTCTGTAATTGGCTTTGCTGGTCCTCAAGTTGCTGGACGGCTTGCTGTATCTTCGGAAGGTTCTCCTTACGCCTGGCTTCAAAATCTCGCAGTTCTGGATCGAGTTGAATCCTCTCATTACTTACTTGCATCGCCCTGGCTTCCCCAAGCCCACGGTTCCCCGCATTGATCGCGTCGAGCTTCACCACGAATGGATCGGCTCGTTGAATCGCCAGCTCTGCCGCCTTCGCTCCAGGAATCAAGGTTGAGAGTTGTGTATTCGTGTACGCTGACACGCGCTCGTGCTCCTGGTTCGCCATCTCCATCGCCTTGGTCTTTTCTTTCTGCAATGCAGATTGAGCCAGCGCATCAGTCACTTGTGCCTGCATCTGACCGGACTGCCTCATCAGCTCAGACGTGCTAGGGTCAGATGGCATACCGGCTTGAGCGAGCAAGGTTGACGAACCAGCCCTTGCACGCGCAGTGTTATTCTCGCCCTCGACAATCTTTCTTGATCCTTCAGACGTTCTAGACCACTTATCCATTGCATCGGTATGCTCAGGAGTGCCAGGCGTCGCACTGACCAGCTTGTTGTACATGTTCGTATTAGCGTAGTACTCATTGACACCGGGAGGCGTCTGCCCGTTCAACTCCATCAGCTTTGCATAGAGCGGGTAGCTTTCCATTGGGTTCGCAGATCCAAGCGCAGCCTTGACATTCTGGACCTCAGCGTGCCTCCCTTGCTGGTCGGCCTGCTGTTGCTGGATCGCCATATGCTGTTGATTTTGCATGACATTGAGCGCCGCCATACCAGCGCGAGTCGGATCATAGAAATCACTGAGCTGCTTTAATTCAGGCATTGATGTGCCTTTCTCGTGCTACAATGAGATATCTACATAGGAGGTGCCCCATGCGATCCATATTGATCTTCCTTGGGTTCATGCTATTCACGGTTCCCGCCTTCGCTGATTCCATTTCAGACTATTGCCTTACCACGAAAGATCCGCGTGGCTGCCTGTCCTCGTTCATGGAGGACCAAGCGCGGTACAACCAAATGCTGCAACGAGACGCCCAGCTTGAACAGGCACGCATCCAAGCGAACGGTATGGCGATGATGGGCATGGGCGCTGCGTTCGTGAACGGCATGAATCAACACCTCCAGAATATGCAGCAACCTCGATACGCGGCCCCTACCATCCAGCCGTACAGTGTCCCAGCGCCTCGTACACCCATCAACTGTCTCTCCCAAACCTATGGAGCCAACATGCCATCCGTCACCTGTTACTAGCGCGGTCCGTGTCCGTATCGCTGTGAGAGTGTGTTGTAGCGTATATCGCCTTCTGGGGCGTAGGAGCCATATCCAGTGCCCATCACTGGATCTTTCCCCCCGGGTGTCGGTCCAAATCTGCCAGCTCCGCCCCCAGCTTGGTTTGCAGCCATTAAGCTTTGAAACTGCATCACGTTGAGGCCAGTTCCTATCGCGCTATTGACGCTATTTGCTACCCCTGTCGCCATATCCGCTCTCGCGTTAGCGGCCCCCATAATGCCTCCCGCTTGCGCCTGACCGGCTTGCGCTTGCAACCTTGCAACGCCCTCCGCGGTCCCACTGAGGATATTGGCCCCTTGCGATGACATGTTCGCGCCGACATCGTACAACCCCTTCAGCCGTCCGAACTGGCGCTCGGTCTCACCGGCCCCTAGTTCGATCAGTCCACGTCTACGCTCCTCTGCCTCAAAGCCCGAGCCTGTCAATCCTCTCGCAGCCATCGCACGATCTTGCGATCGACCCAGTAGTTCAGACTGGAATTTGTACCATTGTGATTCCTCTATGGCTGGCCTAGCCTGACTCCCCCGCTGTTGCTGCATCTCCGCTTGTTTTTCAAACGTGCCAAGCTTGGCTTCTGCCTCGGCAATCTTCTGCTGTGCAAGTTGGCTTTCCTGCGTAAACATCGCCGCCCGCCGCTCGCTCGCGTTTTCTCCGGTCAAGATCTGATACGTCGCCCACTTCGGCGCTTGCGCTTTGAGGCGTTCCACTTCGCCTTGTAGCTGTATACGCTGCGCGTCCATCTGGCTTGCCCGCTGTTCCGGCGAATACATCATGTCCTGAAGGGTATTCCCCGCATTCAGTCCGAACTGTCTAAACGGGTCCAGCTGTTCCAGCGCGTCACGTCCGCCGTTTTGCATGGTCGTCATGGCGCGTGAGATTCCGTCTTGTTGTGCCGCTGCCGCGTTCCTCGCCCCCCTGGATCTCTGTGTGCCCCCGTAGATGGAAGACCCAATCCCGATAGCTGCCGATCCCCCTATGGCTGCTGCAACAAAGGCCATGACTCACCCTCCAATTGTTCCACGATTGGCTTTTCAATCAACGCCTCTTCGAGCTTCACTAA
>JAYVFX010001073.1:0-3681 GCA_043772795.1 Deltaproteobacteria bacterium | reverse complement strand
AAAGACCGGAATATCGTGGATAGGATCGTTGAAGTCTGGTGACTCGACCATGTTATCTTGTTTGTCACCGCGGAGTCCGTGTTGTGGGCCAAAGGCGGCAACTACCTTGATGTCGGTAAGCGCCGCGAGTGCGTCAAGCGAGTGCACGAGATCGCGTGTCACGGAAGCCGGATGGGCAAGCAGGGCGACACGGCGACCGACCAGAGGTTTTCGTAGCGCAGGCTCGTCCAGCAAGCGATCAATGCCGAACTTCATCGTGTTTCCTTTCTCGTGGCGTCTCCGCTGAACGGTGCGATCTCTAGTGCAAAGGCGTCAGAATGATGGAAATCCGGTTTTCCCGGTGGGTGTTTGCCTGCCCAATAGGACAGCGTGCCAGCAGTATCCTCAATCACCGCAGACAACGCCAAACGTAGTGGCTGTGTTGTGAATCTCTGGGGGAGGCGCAGGCAGGCGTCAAGCGTGAGGTGATCCTTTGCTCCGTGTACGAGAATCTCCGGTATAGGTTCGTCTTCTTCAGGGAGTGCGCGTTGGCGATACGTGTGAAAGCGATACACTGCCCATTCGCCTGACGGAGAGAAATTCAACTCCCAGTAGGCCGACTCGCCCGGTACGGAGACGAATGCCTCAAAGCATGTATGTTGCCAGAGGCCATCGGTCTTGGTTGGTGGCCGAGGCGACGGAATCTGCAGATGGGTACAGTCGCCTGTGAGCGTGTACGTGAATGCAAGTGTATCCGTTTGTTGCCAGCCAACGTACGCCTCGATCTTGTGTACCGCTCCATTACCTGTGTCGGGATGGCAGGTAAGTACAAAAGTATTCGGATTGAGATGCGTGATCATATTTGCAGGCTCAGCAATAGACGAGGGATGTGTAAGCTCGCGCATGAATGCGTGAACTCGGAAACTGCGTAAGCGAGAAAAGAAAAAGGGAGAAAGATAGAGAGGCGTACGGCTAAGAGTGAGAGCGGTCGTACGAATTTTAATCACTTTCTGTTCTATAAAGACGCTACCACAAGATTCGGTATCCACTTGCCATTCACTAACCGAAGGAAATTGGGCGCGAGCCAGTGTTTATGGGACTCAATGATTTCATTCTTCGCGTCCGGCAGAAGCTGCTGTGGTTGTACGAATGGACCTTCTGACTCAATAATGCGTGAGATGTTCACATCACCTAAGGCAAGATGTTTCATATGATCCTCCTCCTGTGGGAAATCGTGATCAGTGCTTCTGTACTATAGAAACCGGTCAGTGCACCATTCCCCCTACGGGGACAGCCGCTGGCGAAACGCCTTCGACTCGAATCGGGCGGACCGGAACGGTGAGCAAAATCAGCGCACTTCCCGTTGCGACGACCGCGGCAACAAAAAAGGGTATCAGCCAGTTACCACCACTGCCTGTGAGCATATACCCTGCGGTGATGGGACCAAGAAAACCGGCGAAGGTTCCGAGGGTGTTAATCAGACCGAAGATGGCACCGGCCAGATGCTGGTTAAACTCAATCGCGACTGTTGAGTAGCACGACAATGCAGTGTGGAATAAGCCATAGAAAAAAATCAGGCAGATAACGCAGAGAGTCGATGAAGAAATCAATGCGGCAGCGAGAAGAAACGGGATCGAGAGCGCGAGTCCAATCCCGCCCATGCGCGCTCGGACAAATTGTGAACTCCACCCACGACGCAGGAGCCAATCGCCGAGCATACCTCCACCGACGAGACCAATGAACGCGCTGCCTTGCAAGGGAATCCCTAAGATTCCCATGACGCCAAGCGGATAGCCACGGGCTTCCACGAGGTACGTCGGTATCCAAAATAAAAACATCCAGCCCACGTAAGCGTAACACATATAGCCGAACGCGACGGTCAGTACGGGAAGGTTAGTAAAGACCACTTGCAGTGGCAGATCGTGTGCTGGTCGCGGAGGAATCTGCGATTCAATGTACTCACGTTCGGCTGGGGTTACACGGGGATGCAACGCGGGAGTATCATGCGCGTACCATAACCACACGGCTGCCCAGACAAGACCGAATACGGCATTTACATAAAAGACCGTCTGCCAATCCCTGTGTAAGATGATCCAGGTTGTGAGTGGGTAAGCCACCATCTGCCCCGCGTTGATTCCTGAGATGCTGAAGGTATGGGCGCGCCCGAATTCCGGGCGTGGAATCCAACGAGAGTTGATCGACGCGGTCGCAGGAAAACTCATCGACTCAAACATGCCGACGAGGAAGCGCATAGCCAAGAGCAGAAAAAATGCGTTCGCACCCCATGGAGTCAAAAAGGTAAACACGGAGAATCCGCAAAAGGCGAGGGCAAGGACTTTTCGTCCGCTCCAGCGATCGGCAATTACTCCGCCGGGGATTTGTAGCAGTGCGTAGCCGATGAGAAATGCGGAGAACACCCAGCCGAACTTATCCTTTGTCCAGCCGAGTTCTTTCATCATGACTGGGGCGGCAACGGAGATGTTGACGCGGTCGACATAATTGACGACTGAGCCGAGAAATAGCAGCCCGATCATGTGGTAACGAACCGGCAACGCCATGTTCCCCTCCTTGTGGCGAACCGCAGTACAGAATGGGCAGGACTCTACCTGGAGGGGAGGTTGGGCACAAGACACGAGGGAAAAGCAGGGAGCAAAGAGCAGGGAGCAGGGAGCAAAAGGCAAAAGTGAGAAAATTCTCTGTTCTTTCGCCGTTTTGCCCCTTATCCCTTATCCTTTTATCCCTGTTCCTTACTGATTACTTTTGTCAGATCGGCTTCACGCCCGCGAGGAACTCAATTACCGCTTTGCTAAAGACATCATTCTGATCGCCCGCGACCATGTGGCCAGCACCATTGACATCCGCGTATTGAGCGTGCGGAACCGCATCGAGGAACTCTTTGACCGTTGCATCGCTGATGACATCGCTGAGCTTACCGCGCACAAGTAGTGTCGGAACCTTGAGTGCGCGCGATGCTGCCAGTAACCGTTCCGGGTCACGCCGGAAACGCGCTGGATTCATCATCTGCGGGTCCCAGTGCCAGCGATAACGACCATCTGGTCCTAACCGAAGGTTCTTCGCAAGGCCCGAGAGGTCCTTTGGTCGTGGACGATGGGGAATATAGGCTGCGACTGCGTCGGCTGCTTCCTCCAGATTGGCAAACCCGTTGGGGTTGCCGCCCATGAAGGCTCGAATACGGTCAACGCCTTCGGTTTCTGTACGCGGAGTGATATCTACCAGGACGACACCGGACGCGACTGGCTCGGTAGCCTCACCAATCATGATCAATGACGTAATCCCGCCGAGCGAAGCACCGACGAAGACGGGCTTCTGCTGGAAGCTACGTAATACGGAGCGAATATCGTCGACATACGAGTCGATGACATAATTGCCATCCGGTGCCCAGTCTGACTCGCCATGACCACGAAGGTCTAACGTGACGGTATACCAGCCTTGCGCTGCCAACGTGCGAGCAGTGCCGCCCCAGGCAAAACGCGTTTGTCCGCCACCGTGCAAGAACAAGATAGGGGGATGCGTAGGATCTCCCCAGGCATCCCCTACTAAATTCAGCCCTGTGTTAGTTTTGTATGTTACCCGTTGTCCGGGTGAAGAAGTGGTTCTTTCTGCCATCAGTTTCCTCCTTTAGGATGGTAGGAACTGGGCAGAATCTAGCGAAATTACGGAACGGGTACAAGAGGCAAAGGG
>JAYVFX010001072.1:0-3571 GCA_043772795.1 Deltaproteobacteria bacterium | reverse complement strand
CGTGCTGGAAGGAGGAATTTCTTCAGTCACTCTCTGTCCGCTGGCCGGACTTGGACGAGAACTGTTCACCTATGAAGGGGACGGAACGCTATTTACCCTAACGGATTATTGTCAGGTGGAAAAATTAGGCATTGATGATTTTCGTGAGGTAGAGCAACTCCTCCAACGCGGCGAGCGAGAAGGCTATTTGAAACCACGATCCCTACATGAAACTACGGTATTGTTACTACATGGGTATGGTGCCAGAGTCGGACCTGCTCCTGGCGAGCTCGCTGGCTTTTGTGCGCTGTTGCCCTATCCAGAGGCAGGAGCCGCAGAGGTTGTTGGCCTTTCTACTATCACTCGCTACCAGGGCGAAGGAATCGGTGGACGGATTGTTGACCAGATGGTGATTGAGGGGGAACAACAGCACTTGACCTACATTTTTGCGTGTACAACCCAGGAGGGGGCACAACGGCTCTTTGAACGACACGGATTTCGTCGCGTAACTCCCGACGAAGTGACAGAGAGAAAGTGGCACGAGTATAGCTCAGAGCGGAAACAGCAGATTGCGGTGTATCGCCGAAACCTATCGGGGGCCACCCCAGTAAGGATGGTTCAATGATTGTTGGTATCGACATTGGTGGTTCGACGACGGATGCAGTATTATTAAGCGGGGAAGAAATAATTGTTGTAACGATCGAGACTGGAGACCCGCTTGCCGCTGCGGCGGGAGCCTTGGGAAAGCTACTGAGCACGGCAGGGGGGCATTTGTCCGATATTCGCGCAATTGCGGCAAGCGGTGGTGGTGCACGCTGCTTGCAGGATCAACTATTCGGGGTACCCGTAGTGAACGTCCCGGAGATTACCGCTATTGGGGTTGGTGGGAGTACGTTAGCAGAAAAAACCGACGCATTAGTGGTCTCATTGGGAACCGGTACGGCACTTGTGTCAGTCCGTCATGAGAATATTGAGCACGTTGGTGGGACTGGGGTTGGAGGGGGGACGTTACTGGGGCTAGCTCGGCACCTGCTCGGCGTGTCCCGTCTCGATACACTTGAACAGCTCGCAACTCATGGAGACTTGAGTCGAGTGGACTTAACCGTCGGAGATATTGCCGGTGGGCCAGTCGGTATTGTTCCGGCGGCAGCGACTGCTAGTAACTTCGGCAAAGTCCGTTCTGACCCAACCCAGGCGGACAAGGCGTTAGCATTGGTCAATATGGTTGCCGAGGTCACGTTTACGCTGAGTCTTATGGCCGCCCGTGCACGCCAACACCAAGAGATAGTGCTGACAGGAAAACTGACACGGATAAAACTATTACGCGATCGCTTTGAAGCGATGCGCCCTCGCCGCGGGGAAAATGTCATCGTTCCGCCCTATGCAGAATACGCGACGGCGATTGGAGCAGCTAAGGCGGTAAAGGAGACACTCGGTTGATCTTCAAGTCACAAGAAAACTGATCAAGAAAAAGGCAGATGTGCCGATTCCTATGAAAAAATTAAGGATGGGAGAGACGTGGGAACAGTCTCAGGTAGTGTAGATAGATAGGACTTATCCGTAACCGGGAAATGTTTGTATGCTCTCTTGACTGTTCTCAATCTTGAACCTAGAATCTACTTGGTTCTCGTTCTCCTTGCGAAATTAAGGCCGCTGGAGAGAACCTCTCCGAACCATACTGTAAAAAGCTTGCGTACGAATGTTTCTGGCCACAGTTGCACTTCTTTCTTCTCTCGACAAAGGGGGGGAGGGGAGACTTTTACCCACGCACGTTCAGTGCGCGAGAGGGCATAACCTTTTATGAAAAAAGGGAAAGAAAAAAGAATTGAGGCAGCCCCGCGTTCTTCCGCAAAAGGATTAATGAGCGCATCGGACACTGCCCATCCCCTATCCGCCGAAGCCTCATCAACAGAGGAAATCGACGGTGTGATATCCATTTTTGAGGACATGGATATTGAACCTGTCGACGTTCTGGACGAAGAGAATGCGCTAGGGGTAGATCTGCCGAAGCGGGAAGAGGAAGAATGGGAGGAGGAGGTTGTTACCCCAGAAGAACCGACGGTGGGTGATACGTCTGACCCTGTTCGCATGTATCTGCAAGAAATGGGCAACATTCCTTTGCTGAGTCGCGAAGAAGAAGTCGCGATAGCTAAGGAGATTGAAGCAGGAGAGACGCAGGTACGTCGAGAAGTCTTTTCCGTGCCTTTGGCGTTACGGTACGTCCTCTCCCTGGGAGACAGACTCAAACAAGGAGAGATCGAGGCTCGGCATATTTTTGGCGATGAAGAAGAAGAAGCATCTGAAAATGCGGAAGCGAAAGAGGACCATCGGATAGAACTGTTCTTGAGCCGGATGGCCCCGCTCAAACGATTTTCCCGAGAATGGGAAGTTGCTGAGGAGTATTTTCACAAACGGCTCACTTTGAAAGACAAGGAAAAGGTCGGAAAGAAGCTCATCGACATTCGCCATAAAGTCGAAGCTGCACTCAGCAGCCTGCCGCTCGGTCGCCGCCACATTACGACCATAGCTGAGAAGCTCAAAGAGTTTGGCTTCTCGCTTGCGCATCAGCAGCGGCTGATTCAGGACCAAGAAGAGCACTTTCGTCGTAAATCACCGGACATTCTTGCCCTAGCGCGAACACTGAAAGCTGGTGGCCGTCGGGCAACCGCTCTCGCTACGGAACTAGGAAAAACGCAATCGCAGCGGATGGTGGATGCTGGCACTATTATTCAGGATGTTCGCAAGGAAATGAGCAGGATCGAAGGTGAGCTCGGCACGAGTTATGAGGATCTGCGACGTTCATTACAGATTATTGCTCGCGGTGAGTATCAGGCACAGGAAGGCAAACGCCGCCTCATTGAGGCCAATCTCCGGCTCGTTGTGAGCATTGCTAAACGCTACGTTAACCGAGGACTTGGGTTCTTAGATCTGATTCAAGAAGGCAATATCGGCCTCATGCGTGCGGTGGAGAAGTTCGAGTACCAACGTGGGTACAAGTTTTCGACCTACGCAACTTGGTGGATACGACAGTCAGTGAGCCGCGCTATTGCCGATCAGGCACGGACGATTCGTATTCCTGTACACATGATTGAGACGATCAACAAAGTCCTACGCACCTCACGTTATCTAGTGCAACAACTAGGGCGCGAACCGTCCCCAGAAGAAATTGCTATACAGATGGAAGTTCCTGCCGATAAGGTTCGCAAGGTCCTCAAAATCGTCAAAGAACCGGTGTCGCTCGAAACACCGATCGGTGACGACGAGGAAAGCTCGCTAGGAGATTTTGTTGAAGATCGTCAGACCTTGTCACCAGCCGACGCGGCTATGGCCCTCAGCCTAGAGGAACAGACGCGTAAGGTGCTTGCCACCCTCACGCCTCGTGAAGAGCAAATCTTACGAATGCGATTTGGGATTGACGAGAAAACTGACTATACATTGGAAGAAGTCGGCCAACGGTTTGCCGTGACGCGAGAGCGGATCCGACAGATTGAGGCCAAGGCCTTACGTAAACTACGCAACCCGTCTCGCGCCAAGAGCTTAGAGGCGTTTATTGATGCATAAACAAGGCGGTCACACCTGACTAGCCGGAGGA
>JAYVFX010001071.1:0-3449 GCA_043772795.1 Deltaproteobacteria bacterium | reverse complement strand
TTTTGCTGGTACGGCAGCGACGATTGTTTCGGGTGCCGTAGCAGAACGGATTAAGTTTGCTTCCTTCATTGTTTTTTCGTTTGTCATTGTCAGCGTGATGTATCCTATCACTGGTCACTGGATCTGGGGTGGGGGCTGGTTGGCCGCATCTGGCTTTCATGACTTTGCTGGCTCGACGGTGGTGCATTCGGTTGGTGGATGGGCCGCGTTGGCTGGTGTCCTGGTTCTTGGTCCGCGCATGGGGAAGTTCGTTGATGGTAAAGTGCATCCGATTCCGGGTCACAATATGACCACGGCAACGATTGGCGCCTTTGTCCTCTGGTTTGGTTGGTTCGGGTTTAATCCTGGGAGTACGTTGTCGGTAGACGCACGGGCGATTGGTCATATCGCAGTCACCACCAATACTTCTGCTGCGGCTGCTTCACTGAGTGCCTTAGTAGCAGCGACTCTCCTCACCGGCAAGCCAGATTTGTCGATGATTCTCAACGGCTGTCTCGCGGGGTTAGTGGCGAGTACCGCATCCTGTGCGTGGATTAGTATCGAAAGCGCTTTGCTGATTGGACTGGTTGCTGGAGTGTTGGTGGTCTTTTCCGTACTCTTCTTTGATCGCATGCAGATAGATGATCCTGTGGGTGCATTGTCGGTTCATCTGGCCAATGGAATCTGGGGAACGATGGCACTGGGGTTGTTTGCCGACCCGACTGTGGCTCCACTACCAGGACCAGCTCCTGGGCTCCTCGTCGGAGGTGGAATGACCCAATTGTGGGCGCAGTTAGTGGGAGTGGTCACCGTCGGTGTCTACACCTTTGGCATCGCATTCGTGGTATGGACAATCATAAAAGCGACAATGGGATTGCGGGTGTCAGAGCACGAAGAGCGAGAAGGGCTCGACCTCGGCGAGCACGGCAATGTGGCATACCCGGACTTCCAATTAGAGTCACTTAGTGGTGTGTCGATCGCATCTCTGTCAGGAGGTTCTGTTCCACTAGCTCCGACGCCAACGATGCCTAGGACAGCTGGTCCACAAAAAACTTGAAACCTCGGTCTCCCCATGACCACGGTTCGTGAACCTGCTACATTCCTTGCATGAAAGTAGGCTTAGTTGGATTCTCTCGTGCTGGCAAAACCACCATCTTTAACGCCCTAACCGGCCTCAGTGCTGAAGTCGGCGGATTTGAGAAAAAACGTGAAGCATCAATTGCCGTGGTCAAAGTCCCTGACCCGCGTATCGATGCGTTAGCGGAAATTGTTCACCCCGAACGGAACAAGTATGCCGAGGTGACGTTCCTCGATTTTCCACCACCAGAGGAACGCAAAACTGCGCTCGAAACTGAAGCGCTAGTACAGATGCGCGAATGCGAAGCACTCACCCAGGTGGTCCGTGCCTTTGAAGACCCGGCTGTTGCTACGCCGCCTGAGCCCGTACGCGATCTGCGCAATTTTCACTCTGAGTTAATCTTGGCCGATCTCGCAGTAATCGAGAAACGGTTAGAGCGCGTCAAGAAAGAAAAAGGGAAAGAACGAGAGAAGGAGTTGCTCGAAAAGTGCCAAAAAGCGCTCGAAGAGGAGAAAGCACTACGACATCTGTCGTTTCTGCCAGAAGAGCAGGGGTTGCTTTCGGGATTTGCCTTCCTCAGCCAAAAGCCGCTGTTGGTGGTGTATAACGTGGACGAGGCGGCGCTCAACGCTCCGCTCCCAGACAAGGTTGCCGAGTATACAGCGAGTGAGAAACTCACGGTTGTGTCTATCTGTGGTAAAGTTGAGATGGAGATTGCGCAACTCGCTGAAGAAGAGCGCGGAGTTTTTCTTGCCGATCTTGGCCTCAAAGAATCGGCCCGAGATCGTTTTATCCAGTATGCGTATGCCATGCTGAACCTGATGAGTTTTTTTACGGCGGGACCGATGGAAGCTCGTGCGTGGACGATTACTCGTGGCATGACTGCCGTCAAAGCGGCGAGTAAGATTCACTCGGATATCGAACGTGGCTTCATCCGCGCCGAAGTCATTGCTTACGAAGAGTATATTCGTCATCGCGGCGAAGCGGGTTGTCGCGATGCAGGCAAGATGCGTTTAGAAGGAAAAGAGTACGTTATGCAGGACGGTGATGTCGTGCACTTCCGCTTTAAGGTGTAACGTTCCGCGGTTGCGTTTCTTCACTGCCGAGCGCTGGTTGGACCGCAGAATTCTCTAGCTGAGGTAGCGGGACTACTACCGTTCCTTGCGGCCCGTTTGCATAGGTCTCGCGGTAGATTTTTACGAAAGCCATGATGGTGGCGAGCACCACTGGTCCGAGAAACACACCAAGAAACCCGTACGCCTGCAGCCCTCCCAGGATGCCGAAAAATAAGAACAGCGTTGGTAGTTTGGTGCGTTCTCCGATAATGAGCGGTTTAATAATGTTGTCTATACCACTGATGACGACGGCACCATAGAGGATAAGTCCGATCGCCCACGGCCACGATCCACTGAGCCCAATATAGATTGCGGCTGGTAGCCACACGGCAGCGGCGCCCCCAAGCGGTTGCAGAGAAGCAACCGCAGACGCACAGCCAAGGAAGAAGCTGTACGACAGTGCAACAGGGCCAAACCAGGTAACGATGCTGAATCCCAGCCAGGCTAACAAGCCCTGAACGACGGCTGTGGCGACCATTCCTTGTACTACGGCTGACACTGTCTCGTAGAATTGGTGGAAAATAGCTTCTTTGTGATGGTCTTCCATTGGGATCAGATCTCGAAAGACATGGAAAAACCCTTCACCATCACGGAAAAGAAAAAATAAACTGAAACTGACAATTGAAGCATTTAGCAACAGGACAAGGAGATTTTTAGCGACATCAGGAACGTGGGCGACTAGATACTGGCTGGTGTTATTAGCAGCGGTTAGCAAGAGCTTCGGAAGATCAATGTCAAACTTGGCGATGCGAGGGGACCACTTCTGCCAGAGTTGCCCGAGCGTGGTGTCTTGCCAACTGGAAAGAAGGTGTTGCAACTGGCCAGACTCGGCTGCGCTCTTCATGCCATCATAAAAGTCGAACATCTGTGAAGTTAGGAGGCTGGAGAAAAACGACAGCGGTACGATGACGATGAGCAGGATGAACAGGGTTATCGATAACGCAGCAGCCGAACGACGTCCGCCAAGCCACCTCAGAAATATGGCGAACACCGGATAGAAGGTGAGGACCAGGATCACCGTCCACATGAGCGGCTTGAGGAAGAGCGCGAAGAGCGCATAAAGTTGCAAAAGAAGAAAAAGAAAAGCCGCAAAGAAAAAGACAGCGAAGAGTTGCTGACGAGTCATGATGATTGCGGATTGCCCCCCGACGGAGGGGGCAGGCGGATTGCGGATTGCGGATTGGAAAAAAGGGACGGCCAGCGGCCGCGCCTCAGATCTGCGATAAAATTCCGGTCGCCCTCAAGGAAATCGGACAAGAGCAGTTCTTCCGGCTTGG
>JAYVFX010001070.1:0-5070 GCA_043772795.1 Deltaproteobacteria bacterium | reverse complement strand
AATCACCTCCATTAAAACAGCAGAGCGGCCCACGCAACCATCGCGTATGCTGGTAGTCGATGACAACAGGGATGCCGCTGATATGCACGTTATGTTGCTGCAAATGTTTGGGCATGAGGCTCAAGCGGCTTACTCCAGTCAGACCGCTCTGGAAATGGCAGTTAAATATCAACCGAACTTCGTGTTGCTGGATATTGGCTTGCCAGAAATGGACGGCTATGAGGTCGCACGGCATCTTCGTCAGCACCCACAAACAAAAGATGTGTGGATAATTGCCATAAGCGGCTACGGGCAGGACTCCGACCGCCAACGCAGTCAAGAAGCGAGCTTCGATTATCACCTAGTCAAGCCAGTTGATTCGCGGGAACTTCGAGACCTACTGGCAACACTAGCGAAGCAGTCACGTTCTGCGAAATGAGCAAGGGCAATAGTTTGAAAGATGCCCCTGATCCGTATGGCAGGAGTGGCGATAACCGAGCCGCCCAACAAGTCATGCCACCTGACCGTCCGCGCCTCTGGCGTGGAGGACGGCTGAGCCCGAGCGTTGGGCTATTACTCTCGACACTATCGATAAAGAGGGAGGCCACGGGCTCGGTACTCAGATCCCGCATCCGCCACGCTTCGTCCTCCTCCCTCAAGGGCAATGGCATTAAGTTAAGCCCCTGGATCATTGCGCGCCTCGGTACCGGGGGTTGAAACCCCCGGCTACCTTCACCAGCCCCGCTGGGGCTGACTTGCACGCCCCAGCGGGGCGTTTGAGGGTAGCCGGGGAATTTATTCCCCGGCGAGCGGAGGCGAGGGGTCGGTTTCCACCATGACAGAAACTTCCTTAACTTAATGCCATTGCCCTCTTCCGGTGGGAGAGGGATTTGCTGCTCAGCAAAACGGCGTAAGTTGACACCAATAGTCTCATTGTATCGAAACGGAATACTATGGACCTCAAACTGACAAAGAAATCTGTGCTCGTCACTGGGGCGAGTAAAGGCATTGGTGAAGCCATCGCTAAAGCGTTTGCAGCCGAAGGCGCTCGGGTGGCGTTGGCGGCCCGCTCGACCCCAGCCCTTGAGCGCGTAGCCGCCGAAATTAACCACAATGGTGGCGAAGCGCTGGCTTGCCCGACCGATCTCACGCATCCGGTCGAAGTCCAAGCCCTCGTTGATAAGGTCATCGCCCGCTTCGGCTCTATTCACGTGTTGGTCAATAATGCGGGTGGAGTTGTTGACGGGTTTCCAAAGTTCGACACTCTCTCAGACGATGATTGGTTCAAGACCTTTGACGTGAACCTCTTCTCTACCGTACGTCTGACGCGTGCCGTGCTTCCACATATGCGACAGCAAAAATGGGGACGGATCATCAACATCGCGAGTGAGTTGGCGTTGCAGCCGGATGGTGACATGCCCCATTATGCGGCGGCAAAAGCTGCGATTCTCAATTTGACGAAAAATATATCGAAGGCGTATGCGCTCGATGGCATTTTGATTAACGCGGTATCACCTGGCATGATTGCCACGCCAGCAGTCGAAGAGATGGCAACAGAAACGGCAAAACGTATGGGCATTTCGGCAGCAGAAGTGCTCGCACGCTTTGTGACTAAACGACGTCCTCACCTCGAACTTCGGCGCCCTGGTCAGCCGGACGAAGTTGCAGCCGTTGTGCTTTTCCTTGCCTCTGAGGTCGCATCGTATATCACTGGTACAAACGTACGTGTCGATGGTGGTTCGGTAGCAACCATATGAGTTGCGAGCATGGCGGAGGAATTGAATACCGAGCCAACTGCATAGGACAGAAAGGAATAAAAACCGCCTCGTCTTGTACTTTCCCGCGTTGTTGACCAGAACCTGAACCCAAGATAGCGTTCTCTCTATTTTCATCGTCGCGGTGGTTGCGACAAGCAAAGGAAGACTATGCCTGAGCAAAACAACACGAACGGCCACGAGGAAGCAGCGCGCTTTGCCGAAGCGATCACAACGGCAAACATCCCAACACTGCTAATGGTGTTGGTGCAGTTGACTGGAGAGCTCCATTGGTTGGAGGAGCCATACCATATAGCGCGTGCTCGAGGAATGAATGATAACGACACAGGCGGGCTTCCAGAGCCCCTCGTGGCCGAGGTGCGGAAGTCGGCGCTTGCAGCCATTCTAGCCTGGCGCGCTGGCCGTCCAGTGGCCATTCCTGAACCGTCTCCGGAACTGCGGCTTAAGATGCTGAGCCGTGCGGTGGCCGAGGAGATTCCCGCCGAATACGATTCGATCATCGCCGCTGATCTTCCTTTGGCGCAGAACGAAACCTCGGAAAAGCTGCCCGTACCGGATGGATTCGAGGTTCTTATCATCGGCGCCGGCGTCTCAGGTTTATGCGCAGCCATCAATCTCCAACAGGCTGGTATCCCCTTTACCATTCTCGAAAAGAGCCCAAGATTGGGAGGTATCTGGCGGGACAACCGCTATCCCGGCGCGGGGGTCGATACCCCAAATCACCTCTACTCCTATACGTTCGCTCCTTACGACTGGTCGATGTATTTTGCGCTACGAGATGAACTCCACACCTATCTTGAGCACGTTGCCGATACGTTCAATCTGCGACCACACATCCGCTTTGAGACTGAGGTCAAGTCCGCCGACTATAACAAAGAGACACAGCACTGGGAGGTTGCTATTCAGCATGCCGACGGCTCGCGCGAGACCCGAGAGGCGAATATCCTCATCAGTGCAGTAGGAATCTTCAACCCGATCAAGCTGCCTAACATCAAAGGGCTCGATCGCTTCGCGGGGCCGTGTTTTCACACCGCCGAGTGGCCTGCTAATCTCGATCTCACCGGGAAGCGAGTGGCGATGATCGGCAACGGCGCCAGCGCCCTGCAGACTGGTCCTGAGATTCAACACATTGTGAAGTCGCTCACGATTTTTCAGCGTTCCCCGCATTGGGTGGCACCCAATGAACAGTTCCGCAAGCCGATCCCGGAAGCAATGCGGTTCTTGTTGCGAGAGGTGCCGCTCTATCGGGCGTGGTACCGGATACGCCTCGGGTGGACATTTGGTGACCGCATCCACTCGACACTGCAGAAGGACCCCACCTGGGAGTACGCCGACCGGTCACTCAACAAAGTGAACGACTCGCATCGCGGCTACTTTACGCAGTACATCGTTTCGGAACTTGGTGACAAAACGGAGCTGCTGGATCAAGTCGTTCCCACGTACCCGCCTTTTGGCAAACGCATGTTGATGGACAACGGCTGGTACCGCATGCTGCGGAACGAGACGGTGAAACTTGTTTCTGATCCCATCGTCGAGATTGGTACCGATAGGGTCATCACGAAAGATGGTTCCGAATATGAAGCCGACGTGTTGATCGTGGCTACGGGTTTCGATGTTTTGCGGTTTCTGACAACTTTCGAAGCGCGGGGGCGCTCGGGGCGTAGCCTGCGTGAAGTGTGGGAGGATGACAATGCCAAGGCGTACCTCGGTCTTGCTGTCCCCGACTTTCCGAACTTCTTCTGCCTGTATGGTCCCAACCTACAGCCGGGTCACGGGGGGAGCCTCATATTCGTGGTCGAAATGCAGATGCGCTACATCATGGACGTGCTGAAGAAGATGTTGACTCAGGGCCTCGGTGCGGTTGAATGTCGCCAAGATGTGCACGATACGTACAATGACCGAGTTGATCAGGCGCATGCAACTATGGTTTGGACTCACCCTGGGATGGAGACCTACTACCGGAACGCGCGCGGGAGGATTGTCGTAAACTCTCCGTATCGCAACGCCACCTTCTACGACATGACGCGTGCGGCTGATTTAGATGAATTCATTGTCGAGCCGTGCCATTCGTAGTCATCGGACAAATATGAATCCCGCACAACGCCAGGCAACATACAGCGATTTGCTCAAGGTTCCTGACCTGCTCGTTGCCGAGATCCTGGACGGAGAGTTATTCACCTCTCCGCGCCCGGCCTCTCCTCATGCGCAGGCATCTTCTGTCCTTCGCGGAGCACTCGATCCTTTCGCTCGACGGATTGGTGCTCCCGGTGGACCTGGAGGGTGGTGGCTTCTTTTTGAGCCAGAATTGCACCTCGGGGCAGACATTCTTGTGCCCGATCTTGCTGGCTGGCGACGAGAACGTATGCCAGTGCTGCGCAATGTGGCGTATTTCGAACTCGCACCGGACTGGGTCTGTGAAGTCGTCTCACCATCCACCGCGCGTGTCGATCGGGTACGCAAAGTGCCGACTTATGCACGGGAGGGTGTCAGTCACTTGTGGTTAGTCGATCCTCTCCAACAGACACTAGAAGTATTCCGGCTAGAAAGACGACACTGGGTGTTAGTGAGTACGCATGGTGGGGCAGAGACCGTACGAGCTGAACCGTTCGAGGCGCTCGAATTGGATATGGCTCGTTGGTGGTTGGAGCCTGAGTCGGAGCAGACGTAAGTCAGTTACCTCGTATGAAGAAAAGCAGAGAAAGAAAGGACATTAACATGCGCGTAGGAGCGACCATATTCGTACAGAACTATAGGGATTGGGATCGGTATGAAGCAGAGGAACGTGGCGAGACGACACCGAACCGACCGACAACCTCCGACCGATCAATCTTCCTTGAGGAAATCGACATCGCCCGCACTGCCGACGCGACCGGCTTCGATAGCGTGTGGACCGTGGAGCATCACTTCACCCCGTATACAATGGTGACCAACCCACTGCAGTTCCTCACCTACCTCGCCGGTATCACAAAGCGTGTCGACCTCGGCACTATGGTTGTCGTCCTTCCGTGGCATAATCCCGTCCGTGTCGCGGAGGATGTCAACATGCTCGACGCACTACTGGGGCCAGGGCGCAACATTATTTGTGGTGTCGGTCGCGGGCTGGGACGGCGTGAATATCATGGCATGGGTATCGATCAAGCCGACGCCCGTGAACTTTTCGACGAAAGTTTGCAAATCCTCCGTCAGCTCCTGGCCACGGGGCAGTGCAGCTTTGACGGCAAACACTACCAGCTCAAGGATGTGCGACTGCGACCGCAACCCGAGAGCGATTTGAGCGGTAATCTCTATTGCGCGGGAGGGACGGCTGAGACGGTGC
>JAYVFX010001069.1:0-4242 GCA_043772795.1 Deltaproteobacteria bacterium | reverse complement strand
ATTCAGACGGCGATCGATTCGTTCGGAAAAATTGACATTCTCGTCAATTGCGCTGGCATTCTTCGTGACCGCATGATTTTTAATATGAGCGAGGAAGAGTGGGATGCGGTGATCGCCGTCCATCTTAAAGGACATTACTGCACTATTCGTCCAGCCTCTGCGGCGATGCGCCAAAAGAAGAGCGGTCGTATCATTAACTTCTCGTCTGGTTCAGCGCTTGGTGCACCTGGACAGCCCAACTACGCGGCGGCCAAGGCCGGGATTCTCGGACTTACCTATAGCTGTGCAAATTCTCTCGGGAAGTATGGCATTACATGCAACGCAATCATGCCGGGCGCAGCAACGCGTATGACCGATACGATTCCTGCAAACTTCGCGCAACAGATGGGCCTATCCACAAGTAGTGAGCAAGCTCAGACTAGTCCAATGGACCCGAATAACGTGGCACCGATTGTCGCGTATCTTGCCAGCGATAACGCTGCGCATGTAAACGGGCAAGTATTCGGTGCCAGTGGCTATCGCATTGCGCTGTACACGCACATCGTACCCGAGAAGGTGATTTACAGCCAAGGACCCTGGGACCTTGATCATTTGTTTAAGGTATTCGACAGCACGCTGGGCTCGCACCTACAGCCGCCGCGGATGCTGTAGGCATGAAGAAACCTTTTGATCCCTCAGGTGTTATGGTAGGGTAGGCGCTGTTTCCTAAGGTTTTCGAGGGTAGTTATAGAGCAAAACGTCTGAGAAATACCACTTTACAGAAGGCACGAGAATCGCGAATTTTCCGCCTCGTGCCTTCTTTTTTGGAAAGGAGTAGAGAGGAATGATTGTAAGGAAGAAAAAAAGAAGCGCAGCAGTTTTGCTGGCAGGCGTGAGCCTAGCGTGGACATTCGCTACCCCAAGTTGGGCAGAAGACAAAAAACCTGCCGCCGCTGGTGTTGTAGCTGACGGAAAACAGGTTTCGGTGGAATTTACCCTCAGCCTCGACGACAAAACCGAGGTACAGTCGAACAAAGGGAAAGAGCCTTTGGTATACACGCACGGAGCGCACCAGATTGTTCCGGGGCTCGAGAAGAATTTGGCCGGGACAAAAGTTGGAGAAACCAAGCACGTTGAAGTCACTCCAGAAGATGGATACGGACCGGTTGATCCGCAGCGAACCCAAGAAGTGGAGAAAGACAAGATTCCCGAAGGGGCGCGAAAAGTCGGCTCAAAGCTCACCGGACGTGGACCAAATGGTCAGATGATGTTTGCCGAAGTGAAAGAAGTAAAAGACAAGACCGTGGTTCTTGATATGAACCATCCGTTAGCAGGGAAGAAATTGATCTTCGATGTGAAAGTCCTGAAGGTCGAAGACGCGCCGAAGGTTGAAATTCCTGTGACAGCACCAGAACCGGCCGCAGCACCGACGCCTGCCCCAACGCCTCAAGCGCAACCTGAGAAGAAGTAACCGACTGAGATTTTTCGGGAGACAAAGTAATAGGGGCGACCAACTTGGTCGCCCCTGCGCTTTCGTCCTGTCCGTTCCGTTATTTACCAACCCTGATGGTAGCCATCATGCTCGCGGTCGAGCTTGCGGTGTCCTTTGTCGCGCAGTTTATCGACTTTCTCGCGCTTGTGGTCATATCTACGGTCAATCTTCTCCAGCGATTCCTGGTATTGCGGATCAGCGGGGTTGCCACCAAATCGTCTTGCTGCTTTTTCTCGTGCTTCTTGCTCTTGTCGGTCTAAGCGCTGCATCCCTTTGTCGTACTTCTGTTCGGCTCTAGCGGCGTCGTGTTCAATCTCACGATGGACTTCCCGGTGTGAGCGATTGTCGTAAGTGCCACGGGAGTACGGCTCCTGGTTCCCATAATAGGGATCGTAGTACCTGCCGCCTCCATCGTAGTACGAGTCGTAGGCGCGTTCCGGAGAACCAGATCCATACCCCCGCCCGCTATACGTCGGTCCACACCCGGCGGTAAACAGTGCAGTTCCGAGCAGAACGGACCAGAGTAAATGTTTCGTAGTCATGGTGTACTCCTTTTCTCCTTCTATGGTAAAGAAACGTAACACTCGCGAAAAGGACTCGTTGTGGCTGTTCCTGTTTCTGCCAGAAGACCGTTTAATTTCGCCCACTTGCTGACCATCCTGCGGTTAGTGCTTACCCCAGTGTTCCTCGTTGCTATTGAGGCTGGACAACGCCAACCCACCCTCCTGAAAGCACTAGCTGTTGTCGTACTCTTTCTGCTGATTTGTGCCAGCGATTACTACGACGGTCCAGTCGCGCGAGCCTTGGGACTCGATTCCGACCTCGGCAAGGTTTTGGATAATCTGGCTGATATTACCTTCCTGTTGGTGACACTGACCTATCTTGTTCATACGGGCGTCGTTCCCTGGTGGATTCCGACGGCAATCGCCTTGGCGTTTGGACAATACACGGTGGATTCGTGGTTCTTAGCGGGCCGAAAAACCGACGTTGTTCTCATCTCGAATCCTATCGGCCACTGGGCGGGAATTCTCAATTATATCGGTACTGGTGTGGTCGCCCTCCATGCTGCGCTTCAACAGCAATTGTTGCCGCTACTCATTTTTCACGCACTAGTCATGAGCTGGATTGCCTACCTCCTCTTGGCTATGGTGATGCGATTGCGCTTCTTCCTCAGCGCCCGTCGAGCGCAGAGCGACGCATAGGAGGACAGACAAATCTTGCTTCAGCTCACTAATATCTTGGGCTATGCCTCAGACCCCGACTTTTCTGAGCAGCTTCACAGGCTTGAGCATGCTGGCAAAGTTGAGACGATTGTCTTGGCGCGCGCCGAGGCCAAACGGCATCGTTTACGAGTGACGACTGATCGTGGAACTGACGTTGCGATAGCGCTTGCTCGTGCTGAAGCGTTGAGCGATGGTGTCATCCTGTATCTTGATGAGGACAAAGCAATTGTCGTCCGCATGAAGGAAGAGGAATGGTTGACCTTTGTTCCTCGCGATGCCAGTGCAGCACTCGAACTCGGCTACACCGCAGGTACTCTTCATTGGCGCGTACGTTTCACGCCTGCCGGTCTTGCCGTTGCGCGTGAAGGACCTGAACACACCTACCTCGATCGCTTACGTCCACTGCTGACAAGCGGACGCATTCGGAAAGCAACCGATGACAAATCTTTCTGAGCTACTCACGCTCTTACAGCATGGAGACAGCTTTTTCCCTAGCGGCGCATTTGCTTCTTCTTGGGGATTGGAAACGTTACATGCGGACGGAAAAGTAACCGACGCTTCATCGCTCACACACTTCATCGCTGGACAACTGCACTTGCGTTGGGCGCGACTCGATCGTCCAGCTTTGATCAACGCGTATCGAGCCGGTGATGCATTGGAGCAAACTGTACAAATTGATACCGAACTCGAAGCCTTCGCCCTAGCCCACGATTTGCGCGAAGCCTCGCGACGAGTTGGGCGTGCCTTGTTGCGAGTGCATGCGCAGTTAGGAACGCGAAATGCAGGGGTATACCTTAAATGGATCAAGAAAGGTCAGGCGTATGGTCACGTGCCGGTAGTGCAGGGACTGGTCTGGCGCAGTATCGGCCTCAGTGAGGAGTCGGCAAGTGCGCTGTCTGGACATGGACAGTGTCTAGCGTTTGTCAGTGTGGCTATCCGTTTAGGGATCATCAGTCACATTGAGGCACAACAAATTCTTCAGCAACTACGAGTGACCTTACTTGAGGTCCTTCAACTTCCTTACCCTACTTTCCTGAGTAGCTTCTCCCCGCTGACGGATATTGCCATAATGCGCCACGAAACGCAGAGTGTTCGGTTGTTTGCTAGCTAGTCACTTGTGTACGTCAAGAGAATGAACGAAGTGGAAGATACGTCATTCCCGCAAAAGCGGGAATCTATTAGAAAAACCTGGATGCCCGCCTGCGCGGGCATGACGGTCTTGGGTGCCTGATAAGTACAGGGACGAAGCGCTAGTGGATATTTTTGCAGAGAGGATTGGTAAATATGCTCAACCTCACACCAACCGAATTGGAGCGCCTGACGATTTTTAACGCTGCCGAGATGGCACGCCGCCGCCGAGCCCGTGGCGTCAAGCTCAATTACGTCGAAGCGATGGCATATATCACTGATGAGCTGCTCGAAGGTGCGCGTGATGGACGATCCGTTGCAGAGCTTGTGGACTGGGGAGGGACATTACTCACAACTGATGACGTGATGCCTGGTGTGACCGACTTGATTCCGCGCATTATGGTCGATGCGTTGTTTCCC
>JAYVFX010001068.1:0-12341 GCA_043772795.1 Deltaproteobacteria bacterium | reverse complement strand
CCCTCCGGTGCGGGACCTTCCGAGCCGGCCTGCAGCCGGAATAGGACTTTCAGTCCGTTACACTGAAGCCACCGCCTTCTAGGCGGTGGAGTATTCACTTTGATGGTATGCGGCCTCATACGTTCACCGCACTGAAACTCTCCAAAATGTACTCTTCTGAGTATGAGCCACTGTGGGACTCGCTACGGACCAACCTTAAAAACCTGGTCGTTTGGCAACAAGAAGGGCATGTTCGAGATTTGCCCCTTCTTGAATTGAGTGGGATAGGCTCATCTAAAAGTAGAGGCCCGTGGAAAACTCTTAAGGAGTTCGGAATGAGCCATGCGTGCCAGAGTATCCCACGTAATAGCGACTCTGATTTTGAGAAAAACCTTTTGCACAGCTTCCCCAAGAAGAAAGAGCCTTTTCGTGTATGGAAGGTGTGGTGGAACGGTCGGACATACTGGATGAACGATGACGGCTCACATCATGCAGCGGCAGCCTACGTGCAAGCTTTAGAGCAAAAAAGAGAAATCAGTATTCCATGCGCTATAACTCACATTCGACTTGATGAAGTCCGCGCAACGCAGATAGCGCAACATTTTTTTGGGCTTGTGGTGATAAAGAAAGCAGCGGACAGATTGAGTGATGCTCTCTATCGATTCGGGGTTCCGTTTCAGTATGGCACCTACACCCCCGCAAACGAACTACTCACTTTGTTGTTTCTTCCTCGCTCGTCTCGTCGAGCGACGTTCGTTGCGGAAACCCTTTTACAATTAACTGCGGAAGATAAGGTATTCAATTTCACCCAGTTTATCTTTGACTCAATTGCAACTCGTTCGCAGTGATGGGTGACATTGAACCGAATCCTATAGTCTCACTTTAGCGCGAATTCTTCTGTTCCCAGTAGACCTCGCGCCGATGGGCGCGGCGGGCTTCTGAGAAAGCCAAGGTCAGCGGCGCCGACGTTACTCAAAAGGAAGATTTTTGTGTGGCCCGTTGTCCTTCCACTCGTTCAATCAACTGGTGGTCAGTAAGCCTTGCGTTAGTCCAACCCCGCCGAAGGTCAGGGTCTAGTGGAATCCGATCCCAAAGACGACCGGACCCGTCGCATCTCTTACAAGCCTCACTAACGGTGGCAGTCTCAGTCAGCGAATTCGCATCTCGTTTTGTATGAATCCCGTCCCCGTAGCAGGTATCACACAGAATCCGCTCGTGATGAATTTCTCTGGCTGCCTCCATGAGATCTGCCTCGCTATAGCTCATATTGTTCTCCTCGCCGGTATTTTATTAAACGTTTAAGGATACTCGTCTCTAATCTTATCATAGATCATTGCTTTCGGTCTATCGGTCTAGTTGCTTGGGGCGGAAAGGGAGCTGCTGTAAGGGTTTATTCCCGCTCCGCGGTCAGGGCCGAAAGGCGCAAGTACGACAAGAAAGCAGCCAGGAGATGGAAGGCTCCGTCAACCAAGACCCGCCTGCAGAAATTCGAGTGAGACAGCATCGAAAGTGAAGGAAGAACGGATCGAGACCGAATCGCGAGCGGTAAAGGTCCCGACATCTTGGGGTTGTAAGTTCAAGTCAAGTTCTGCGGTAAGGCGACCGATCTGCCCTTGCGAGAGGATGAGATAGCCGCTACCAACCGTACTGAAAACACCTTCGCAACGGTCTACTCCATTTGTGCGCCCGGCGGAATAGCGAAATTGGACATTCAGGGCGCCGATCGGGATTGGCGGTCCAAATTCAGGCTTGTCGATCTCGATACTGAGATCCTCGTAGGTATCGTCGTCCTCTCTCCAGATACTGACGCGATCCCATTTGCGCAGGACAAGCACCAACTTTTCACCCCGCGAGAGACTGTGACTCTCCTGCAATATCCGCTGACACGCTTGAGGGTTCCACCCACTGTCTTGCCGTTTTCCCTGACTAGGGAGGAGCGACAGTTGTGCGCCTTCTACGTAATACAACCGCTGGCCGGTAGTTCTCGCGAACAACGCCGAGATACTGACTAGCACAGCGATGATGCCGAAAAGAAGGCGATTCATGACGCTTCGAATGCTCAGAAAAGGAAAGATCAAAAAGAGAAATTATCGCAGTCTTACGGTTTGCGAAGCGAATCTGTCAAGAGGTGACAACGCAACACTGGACCCTGATCCCTAGTACGCAGTCAGGTTAATTTTGAGGGGTCCTGGTCCGTCATGCCCGCGCAGGCGGGCATCCAGGAATCTCAAGCACAAGCCGCGAATTAAACAGCCTGGATTCCCGCGTTCGCGGGCATGACGCTGCTATCGCCACCCATCAAATCTAAGTTGACTGACTGCTAGAGTCTGCTACTCGTAAAGAAAGTCCGTATAACTGGAGGGACAATGAGCCCACGAGTTGAAATGGAATCCGTGCTGAAGGTGCTCGAAGAGGAATATCGCTTCTGGATGGTCGAAGCGCTCAGAATGGGACGAGGCATTGAGCTGATGGAGGACGAGATCCAGGATCATGACAACGAGTTAGGGTCAGACCGAGCGGCTGACCTGAACCGACGACTTTCTTTCATTCGTGACAAACATCACCAAATTGAAGAACGGATTCTTGCCATCCGACAGAGACTCGAAGAGTTGCGCGAACGAGTACAAGGCATGGGTAATGAGTAACGAGTAATGAGTTTGGGAGCGAAAACTATTTCCTTCTCCTCTCTCATGACTCGACTCTCGTTACTCGTTACTTCTTACGGCAGTATCGCAATAATCCGTGCTGGCCCGCCTGAACCTTTCGCGATTTTCATTGGCAGTGCAATCAGCGTTGCACCTTTTGCCGGTAATTTTTCCAGATGAGCGACGTTCTCAAATCCTGGCTTGTTCGACCCATTGATTACTTGGTGAACAATAAAGTCTTTCGACTGCCCATAGTCGATACTCGGTGTGTCCACGCCAATCGCATCAATCTCTCGTTGTGAGACTAAGAATTCTGCCGCCTCGCGTGAAAATCCGGGAAAGTGTAGATTTTCAACGTCGCCAGCTTTGTCCGTACCGAGGAATCGTTTCTTGTCTGGCCAACGATCTCCCCAGCCACTGAACATCAACACAATTGCACCTTTTGGGAGACGACCATACTTCTTCTCCCATACTTTGAAGTCATCGACTGTGACGCGATAGTCGGAGTCGTTCTCAACCTGTGCACGGATATCGATCACCGCTGCTGGTCCGATTAGCTGCTGAACTGGAACCTCATCGGCAGCGCGCTTGCCCTCAGAGAAATGAATTGGGGCGTCCATGTGGGTTCCGCCATGTTCAGCCAAGCACACATTGTTTGCTGCGTACCAAAAACCACCAGCAGTCTTGGCGGCTGAGACGATTTCCAATTGAAACGGTTTGGCTGTCGGCCAATAGATGGTGTGTTCATCAAATGAGTAGGTTAGGTCAATCACTTTCTGTTCGTCAATGGTATGGGCGTGAGAAGTGCTGGCCCACAGAAAAAGACCAACCAGTAGGCCAACGGTATGCTTTATGGATCCTGATGGAGAAATCCTTCCTGTCCCTCCTTTTTCAAAGGAGGGAACCTTAATGCCCCCTTTGCAAAAGGGGGCCGCGCAGAGCGCGGGGGGATTTTGCAATAGTGTAGGAGAACGGAAAACATTTGTCACCAGTGTCTTTATTAGGGGAACCTCCCAAGAATCACACTGTGGCGGAGATGAAGAATCCATGCAAGCGCATTGACAAATCGCGCGTGGCAACCGAATAATCGCCCACGCTCGCATGGGTGAAATGTATGAAGCAAGTGAGGAAGCGATGCCAATTGATAACAACAACAGCCTGGAACAGGCATTAAGCAAGACCGAAGCTGATGCCGAGGCGGCATGCAAGGCGGCAACTGCTGCACTCCGCGCGATGAAAAAATTCCGCGCGGCGGCGCAATCAGGAAATCTGCGTGAGCTACGACGGGCAATCGAAACTGCTGGACAAACGATCGCCGAGCTGGAGCAACAGTTTACCAATGCCAAAACCGGCTGGAACTTTGATGAAGAAACCTATCTTACGAATGGTGCTTTTGTCGCAGAGGTATTGGCGACGGCAGCGGAATCCGGCGTGCATATTTATGAACGTGATGAGCGATTGTATTGCTATCCGTCGCTGATTCGCGTGCTGCCAAACGATCGTTCCGTCGTCATCGATAAGACGCGAGAACGACGACTGCGTCCGTCGATGCTGGTGCAACACCTGCACAAGCTGCAGAACAAACCCGTCCGCTTTAAAGCTGAAGCGTTTCTGGAGTCATTATATGAGGCGTATTCCACGGCAGTGAAGACTCGCGACAAAGATCGACAGGGCTCGGCGGCGATTGTCCCGCTCGTGGAAATTTACAATCTGCTTACGTTGCTGCCAGGACAAGCAAAGGAGTACGCACGACCGGAGTTTGCCCGTGACTTGTACCTCCTGGATGAGAGTGGTGTGAATGCGGTGCGTGATGGCACGGCGATGAGTTTGCACCCAGCGAGAGGGAACGAGGCGGCGAGCAAAGTCATCCACCTGGTGACAAAAGATGGCCGCGCGAAGACGTACTATGGGATTTCGTTTGCGAGCGAGGGGTAGGGTGATGGCGGGCACAACCCGGTTGAGAATTGGGGGAAAAAGGGAAAAAGGCGAAATGGGGAAACGGAAGGCAAAAGAGAGCGTGCAGAACTTTTTCTCCCTTTTCCCCCTTTCCCCTTTCCGCCTTTTTCCCCTCGCACATAAGGAGACTAGTGTATGTTCATGCGTCCCGCAGAGTGGTTAGCCGTTGTTCAACGTGAATACTTGCAGAGCTTCATTCGCGGCGGCGGCGCCACAGTAAAATTCATCGTGCCGACGGAAGAGATTAATCATGCTGGCCTGAGACAAGGGCTGCGCGGCATTGCTGAAGCCGAAGGGTATCAGTTTGCCTGGGTCGATGCTGCGACCACCCGTGTGTACATGATCGATCAGCTATTCCAGGAAGTCGCGCAGCAGGTTGATTGGGATGAACTCTCGTTCTCGTTCGTTTCACGCATCCTCATTGAGCAAGGGTTTACGCTACCGTCTGAACGCTTCGACTTTACTCTCCAGAACCTCGCGGCACTAAACCAACGCGATGTGCGGCTCTTACAGCAGGAATTGCTCGCGCTCCCCGAGAAGCGGTTGTTGCAGGATTATCGCATGAATCAAGAGTTCCGCCTGGCGATGATTCGTCTCTGCCAAGCGCAGTTTGGTGGTGACGGCATGAGCCCGGTGCCCGCTGAGGTCATCAAGGAGTGGTTATATGGTCGGTTGCGTCGTCTTGTGGAACTTAAGCCCGCACTGATCTTTCAGAAAGTCGCGCGGGATAATGCCCGCCATCTGCTCTCGTCGCTGTCGTATTGGCTGCATAATGCCGGTAAGAGCGGCCTCGTGTTGATGCTCGATATTTCGCGTTGCCTGGTGCAACGGCCACGCCCGAAAGAACAACAGGATGATAGTCGCTATTACACGCTGGCCATGGCGTTAGATACCTACGAAGTTTTACGCCAGTTTATCGATGCCACCGATGAGCTGGAATTTTTCTTTCTGGTGGTTATTGCTCCGCCAACGTTTCTTCATCCTGACGAACGTCGCGGAGTCTACAGCTACGATGCGCTGCGGATGCGCATCTGGGATGAGATTTATGACAAACAGCGTGTGAACCCATTCTCTACGTTACTCCGTCTTTCTTCGAGCACTGAGTCTGGAGGAAAGCCCGTACCGGAGGTGGTAGGATGAGCAATCAGATCAGCAGTCGCCGTGCCATTGAAGCGCTTCGTGCGGGCGTGCCCAGTCGTGATGCGGTGCAAGCGTTAGGCTGTGAACAACTGGCGATTGAAGAACAGTTTCGCGCTCAGCTCCAAGCCGCCAAAGAGAGGACAAAAACTGGCGAGCAAGCGGCGGGAATGCTCATTGCTGGTGACTTTGGCGCTGGTAAGTCGCATATGTTGGAATACCTGCAGCATGTCGCACTTGAAGAGCGCTTCGTCTGTAGTCGGGTGGTGATTAGTAAGGAAACGCCACTCTATGATCCAGTCAAGTTCTATCGTGCGGCGATGCGCTCCGCCGTCGCACCAGGGAAACGAGGCGCGGCGCTGGTTGAAGTTGCGGCTCACCTTGACCCGACCAGCGAGACGTATAACGAACTCAATGCCTGGGTACATAACCCGACTTCAGGACTTAACTCACGGTTTGCGTCTACTCTGTTTTTGTTTAAGCGACTGGGGATGGACATGGAGTTGCGCAACCGTTTGGTCTCCTTCTGGTCGGGTGGCTCGCTTGAGGCCGATGAGATTCGTAAATACTTGCGGTCTTGTGGTGAGCGTGCGACCTATAAGATCGAAACCATCACCCATAAAGACCTCGCCTTGCAGCGCTTCCAGTTTGCTCCACGTCTGATTGTTGCGGCAGGCTATGCAGGTTGGGTGCTGCTGGTTGATGAACTGGAACTCATTGGGCGCTATTCCTGGCTCCAACGTGCCCGTTCGTATGCAGACGTTGCCAGGTGGCTTGGGAAGCTACCTGAGCTACAGGCTGTCGGATTGACAACCGTCTTTGCCATTATGTCGAACTTTGAGAGCTACGTGCTAGAGGAAAAGCACGACCTCGAAACCATTCCGCAAAAATTGCGCGACAAAGGTCTGGAAGAGATTGCCAAGCAGGCTGAGCGCGGCATGCGAGTGATTAACCGAGACAAAGCCCGCCTCAAAGCGCCTGACCTGCAAACGATCCAACAGACCTGTGAAAAGATTCGTCTGATTCATGCTGAAGCATACAACTGGCAACCACCGCAGCTGATTGTTGAGCGCTTGGGGATCACCAGCATGCGCGAATATGTGAAACGCTGGATCACCGAATGGGATCTCAAACGCCTTGATCCCACGTATACGGTGGAATTGACGGCGACGACGTTGGAGCAAAACTACAGCGAGGAAACCGCTCTTGAGACCTCTGCTGAAGAGAAGTCTGAGAGTGGGACAGAGTAAGAGAAGCTGCATGCGCTGCCTGAGCTGTAACAGTGAGAATCCCGAGGGAAAGAAATTTTGTGGCGAGTGTGGAAGTCCACTCGTGCACCGCTGTGCCAATTGCGGCGCCGAGAATCCGCTACGATTCAAGTTTTGCGGCGAGTGCGGCAAATCCCTGACGGAAGGCGAAACGGCGAAAAGGGTAAATGGCAAGACAGAAGGGGAAAAGGGAAAATGGCGAAATGGCGAAACGGGGAAGAACACAAAAGATGCCGAACTCCGAACCCTGAACTCTGAACTGCCTTCGGCCGAACGGCGGCAGTTGACCGTCATGTTCTGTGACCTGGTGGGTTCGACTGCACTCTCCGAACGTCTCGATCCTGAAGAGTACCGCGAGGTGGTGTGTGCTTATCAACAGACGAGTGCAACGGTTATCGAACGTTTTGGCGGTCATATTGCCCAGCACTTGGGCGACGGCCTGCTTGTGTACTTCGGCTATCCCGTGGCGCATGAAGATGATGCACAGCGAGCGGTGCGGTCAGGGTTAGGTATTGTTCAAGCGTTGCAGCGCTCTTCTACTCCCTCTCCCCGTCAGGGAGAGGGCCGGGGTGAGGTCTGTTTGCAAGTCCGCATCGGCATTCACACAGGGTTAGTCGTCATTGGTGAAATCGGCAGCAGTGAGAAACGGGAGATGCTGGCTTTGGGTGAAACCCCCAACCTCGCTGCTCGTATCCAGGGGCAAGCCAACCCTGATGAAGTAGTGATCAGCGCGGCAACGTATCGTTTAGTCGAGGGCTTGTTTGAGTGTGAGGACCGTGGGCAGCCAGAACTCAAAGGAGTCTCGACTCCACTAACGCTTTATCGCGTAGGTAAAGAAAGTGAAGCCCAGAGTCGATTTCAAGTGGTGGTACGCAAAGGGCTGACACCACTCATTGGTCGCGACCATGAACTCGGGTTGTTACAGGAGCGGTGGGACCGTACGCAAAACGGCGAAGGGCAGGTGGTATTACTCAGTGGCGAGCCAGGCATTGGCAAGTCTCGCCTGGTGCAGGCACTCACCGAGCACGTCCTCACTGACGGTGCCGCCCGTATCGAGTTCCGCTGCTTAGCCTATCATCAAAACAGCGCCTTCTACCCGATCCTTGAGCATCTCCAGCGGCTCTTGGCTTTTGCGCAGGACGATACTCCGCAGGTTAAACTTGCGAAACTTCAGCAAATCCTTTCCCACTACCACTTCCCGCAGACCGATACCTTCTCGCTATTGGCCGCTTTGCTGTCGCTGCCACAGCCAGATGGAATCTCACCGTTGACGCTGAGTCCGCAGAAACAGAAGCAGAAGACCCAAGAAACGTTAGTAGCGTGGATCATCGAAGAAGCAGAGAAGGCGGCGGTGTACTGTGCGTGGGAAGATCTGCACTGGGCTGATCCCTCAACTTTGGACCTGCTCACTCTTTTTCTCGCGCAAGTACCGACGAAGCGGATATTGGTGGTACTAACGTTTCGACCTGAATTTACGCCGCCGTGGGGCGCGCATTCCTATCTCAGTCAGCTCACTTTGAGTCGTCTGGGACGAAGCCACGTGGAAACAATGGTGGAGCAGGTGACCGGCGGCACGGTCCTGCCACAAGAAGTCATACAACAGATTGTGAATAAGACCGACGGCGTGCCGCTATTTATCGAAGAATTAACCAAAAGTGTAGTCGAATCCGTAGAGGCGCAGCATGCTGCGCCCATGCCGCTGGCGATTCCCGCAACGCTACAAGACTCACTCATGGCGCGTCTTGACCGTCTCGGCCCAGCCAAAGAAATCGCGCAGCTAGGAGCCACACTCGGACGTGAATTTAACTATGACCTGCTCCAAGCGGTCTCTCCGCTGAACGAGGAAACGTTGCAGCGAGGACTACAGCAGTTAGTCGAAGCGGAACTCGTCTATCAGAGTGGCATCCCTTCCCAATCTCGCTATCTCTTCAAACATGCGCTCGTGCGAGATACGGCCTATCAGTCCTTGCTCAAGAGTAAACGTCAACAATATCATCGACAGATAGCGACAACGCTGGGGGCGCAGTTTCCGCAGACTGTCGAGACCCAGCCTGAGTTAATCGCGCATCATTACACTGAGGCTGGGCTTATAGCGCAAGCCATTCCCTATTGGCAGCGGGCCGGACAGCGCGCCGTGCAACGTTCAGATCACAGGGAAGCAATCAATCACCTTACGAAGGGACTAGAGTTGCTTAAGCCTCTGCCTGATACCTCTGAGCGGACCCAGCAAGAGCTGATACTGCAAATTGCCCTGGGCACTCCATTGATTGCTACCAAGGGCTTTGCAGCCCCCGAGGTGGAAAGAGTTTATGCCCGGGCGCTGGAGCTGTGCAGGCAGGTAGGGGACACCCCGCAACTCTTCCCCGCGTTGTGGGGCTCGTGGGTCTTTTACAACATACGAGGGGAATTACAGACGTCGCAAGAGCTGGCAGCGCGGCTTCTCAGTCTGGCACAGAACACTCAAGATGTTGCTCTTCTACTCGAAGCCCACCACGCGCTGTGGTTTACCTCATTCTTGTGCGGAGAGTTGACCGCTGCCCGAGCACACTCGGAGCAGGGGATTGCCCTCTACGACCGTCAGCAGCATCAATCCCTGGCTCTTCTCTATGGTGGGCACGACCCTGGAGTGTGCTGCAGAGACATTGCGACCTTAGTCCTGTGGTTGCTTGGCTATCCAGATCAAGCTTACAAGAGAAGCCAGGAGGCACTGGCTCTCGCCCGAGAACTGTCCCATCCCTTCAGCCTAGCTGAGGCTTTAAGCTATACCACTTGGCTCTTTCAGTTCCGCCGAGAGGAGCAAACATTCCACGAGCGGACAGAGGCACTGATGGTGCTCTCGGAGGAACAGGGATTTTCGTACCCGTTGGCCCAGGGAACGCTCTTGCAGGGGTGGGTCTTAGTATGGCAGGGACAAGGAGAGGAGGGAATTGCACAGATACGCCGGGGCTTGAGTGCCCTCCGGGCCACTGGGACAGAGGGGGTGCGTCCGTATTATCTCGCCCTGTTGGCTGAGGCGCATGGGAAAGTAGGACAGACAGTAGAGGGGCTCAGTGCGCTGACCGAGGCGCTGGAGGCGGTGAACAACAACAGTGGAGCACGTTTCTACGAAGCCGAGCTGTATCGGCTCAAGGGAACGCTTACGCTCCAACAGTTCAAAGTTCAAGGTTCAAAGTTCAACGTTGAGAATCCGCAATCCGCATTCCACAATCCACAATCTGAAGCGGAAGCGTGTTTCCTCAAAGCCATCGACATTGCCCAGCGCCAACAAGCCAAATCCCTCGAACTCCGTGCCGCCACGAGCCTCGCCCGCCTGTGGCAACAGCAAGGCAAGCGCGAAGAAGCTCACAAGTTGTTGTCTGATATTTACAACTGGTTCACCGAAGGATTTGACACCAAGGATTTGCAAGAGGCGAAGACGCTGTTGGACGAGTTGGCCTAAAAGCGTTGGATGCCGTATGAGCATTGTAGATTCGAGCCGCACGTGAGATGTTATGGTCAATGAGCAAGTAGACCCGCTGTTCAGAATAGAAGCGGCTGACACGATCAGATTTCTGAGACAACGCATCCAATGGAAGCCAGGAAAAGCAGTCACTCACTTACAGAAGAGACAAGCGATGGGCCATCTCTCTCCAGAGTTGTCAGTCGAAGACTATAACGGTGTCATCCGAGACCTCGTACGCGAAGAGAGGCATCGCGTCTATTTCTATCGGTTTGGCTCCGAGAGATATTATGCGGTGAGAGGCCTGGTGAGTAGTATAGAATGGTTGGTCATCGCAACCAGAGAAGGAATAGTAGAGACGGTTTTTCCTCCTGACACTGTAGACGAATACCTAAGCAAGCGGCAATTCGTTCTCATAGGAACGATCCAAGAGGTGTTAGCATGAGTGAACAAGAGCGCCTACTGACCGTTTTTTGTCGTGAGGTTCGCCATCCACAAGTGAGCGGCTTTGAGGTGCTAGAACTGCTTGATGTCCGTAGTATGCTGGCTCGGCGGGAGGGAGAACTTACTGAGGGACAGCGGCAGGAGCTAGAGGAAGCCGACGGCGTGTTTCTCAAGTATGCCGGGCAATTCTACGAGAACGTCGCCCAAGTCGCTAACCTCGAAGAAATGCGGAAACGAGCGGCTGTGCCTTCTTCGCACTGGTGGTGGTACCTGGAGAAGTTAGGATCAGCGCAGCAAGTAGCGCTGTGAAGCGGGTGATTCTCCGGTCCAGTTTCAATTGTGATTGCTGAGAGTAGTGAATGCCCATTCCCTATCATGACAGCGACGACCTCAATGAACTCGGCGCAGTTGGCTATCTCAAAATCGAACCAGTAACAAACGGTTTGGGTTACCTTGGCGCGTTGTTTCTGCTCAATGCGCGTGGTGAGCCGCTGGAGTTCACTTACAATCGGATTGATACACCGCAAACCTTCTTGTGGCGACAAGACGACCTGCGACGACATGCCGCCCGGAAATTAACCGCCTCGCTCTTCTCTCTTTGTCCACGCACCCCACGCTTGTTACTCTGCCTGACTCAAGAAGTCGGCAGCGAATTGTTTTGCCAGGATATTCAGGTGTCCATTCCAGTCTGTCGCCTTGCTTTGAACCGAGAGACGTTGTCTTCCACCGATGCTGAGACCAAAGATGTCGTTCAGATGTCTGATCCAGTCCACGTATTCTGGTTTCCAGGTAAACCGGCTGAGGACTCGATCGAGCTGCGGCTTTTACAACTCGTGGCCGCGAGAGGATTGTTGCTGGAACCGTTTGAGCGGGCGTCGATTGGGTTGCAGGAGGTCTATCGGACTAAGGGAACAGGTGACAGGTGACAGGGAACAGGGGAGTCGTGCGCGCAGCGCACGCTACGCTGAAGGCTACGATCTGGTAAGACTAGGACAAAACTATGGAGGCATTATGGACTCTACTCACGCTCTTATCGCCGCGCTGTTGGTTGCTTGGGGTATTTCACAAGCGGTGTCATTCGCGATCCAAGCGCGAACGTTGCTCAAGATCCACGAGGAAGTCAATAAGACGCGAATGACTGCGGAGGTTACACTCGAAACCGCCGTGGAAATTCTTCGACAGTTGAAAGCGAAAGCGTAGTCGGAATAGAACGCATAAAAGTTGTTTAATGGCTGTGAGTAGAGAAAATTTCTGGTGGCAAAACCGCAGTGGAGAGGAACCGCCACGTGCTTGGTGGCGCGTGGTTTTGCGGCGACGAGTCCGCATTGCTGAACGCCAAGCCCATCAACTGACCATGCTTGAGGTGCCCCTCGCGGCTCCGCAAAGTATCACTTACAGTGTTTCTGTATCACCGGCAACGAATCTCACCGTGGACTTAGTCCCGGCAGCAAATACAGAAAACGGCAGTGTGAA
>JAYVFX010001067.1:0-4597 GCA_043772795.1 Deltaproteobacteria bacterium | reverse complement strand
CGAACATCCAATTATGAGTGAGTATCGTGAGAAACTCCCCACTGTTCTTGCTGATCCTGATTACGTGAAGCGAAGCAAACGAGACGAGGACGTTCTGCTCTACTATCGATACTTCACGGATATTCTGGATGGGAAGTTCTTGCTTGTTGTGGTCAAGAAATATCCGCAGAGGTCGTTTATTTTAACCGGGTATGTAACACGTTCGATTATGAAAGGCGAAAGCGTATGGGAAAGAAGTTAAGGATGTCCTATGACAAAGAAGGAGACGTCCTAGATGTTTCTCTCGGAGATCCCACCCCTGCAATATCCGAAGAGGTCGAGGATGACTTCTTCGTGAGCCGTCATCCCGTCTCAGGAGAAATTGTCGGCTTTTCGATCCTCAATTTCGAAAAATGGTTCAAGGAAGCACGGGAGTATAAAATGCTTCCCCTAGAAGGAGAGTTTTTTGCGAGGGCGGCAGCTGAAGAAAGCTGAGTGCAAAACGTGCAGTAGAGGGCAGCAATTTCCTCCGGGTAGGCCGGACTAAACAAAGTGTTTCCGGTTCAATGAACGCCGGAAACGGCCTGCGGCCTTATCCCGGCCTACTGCACTATCTGAACTCGCATATCGGGGTTCGATTTCCTACAAACAATTCCCTAGACATGAGGTGCTTCTCGGTTTATTGTCGAGCCTACTTTGTTTAAGCAGAAAAAACTCGAAAGAAAATAAGGAGAGGTTGTATGTCGTCGATCCTCGATGTGCTGAATCAACAACTTGGCGGTGATGCGGTCCAACAGATTAGCCGTCAAATTGGCGTTGATGAACAAACGGCAAGCAACGCTATCTCGGCAGCCTTGCCGATGCTCCTTGGTGGACTCGCTCGAAACTCCGCTACTCCTCAGGGTGCGGATGCGTTGTCGTCTGCTGTAGCACGTGATCATGATGGTGGCATCCTCGACAATCTGAGTGGGTTTCTTGGTGGAGGGGCTAATCAGGGACTTGGCGCCAGCATCCTCGGTCATATTTTTGGGGGGAGAGATAACGCCATGGCCAATGTCTTGGGGCAAGCATCCGGACTCAATTTAGGGTCGGCGGCAAGCTTACTGGCGATGTTGGCACCGCTAGTGATGGGAGCACTGGGAAAGGTGCAGCGACAGCAAGGGCTTGATAGCGGAGGTCTCGCGAACATTCTACAAGGTGATCAGGCTCGCCTCGAACAAGCCTCTCCCGGGTTTGGTGGCCTCTCTCGTATGCTCGATTTGGATGGTGATGGTCACATCATGGACGATCTTCCTCAACTCGCAGGGATGCTGGGACGGTTCTTTAACCGCTAATCTCATCCGTTGTTCAGTGAAGATTCGAGAGACACTATGCAACGTCGAGCCCTTGCACTGTTTACCCCGACCATTAAAGACATGGTTGAAGTTGCGAAGCTTGCAGACGATGCAGGCTTCGACTCAGTATGGAACGGAGAGTTTTTTAACCGCAACGGTCTGGTGACACTGGCCGCAGTAGCACAAGGGACGAAGCGGGTGAAGGTTGCTACTGGCATCGCTTATGCCTACATGCGGAATCCAGTGCTGAACGCGACCGGAGCGATGGACCTCGACGAGTTGTCCAACGGACGCATGATCCTTGGTCTAGGGAGTGGTACGAAGTCGATGAACGAAGGCTGGTACGGTCAAGCGTTTGAGCCGCGTTCAGCCGCGAAGATGAAAGAATGTGTGGCGCTCATCAGAAAAATATGGGCGGCGCATAAAGGTATGGGAGTCCGCTTTGATGGCGAGTTTTATCGCCTCAATATTCCAGCCTTCAGTCGTCCGCATGCTGTGCGAGAGCGTATTCCCTTATATCTCGCTGGCGTACAAAAAGGGATGTTACGAACGACTGGAGAAGTTGCTGATGGGTTAGTGGGTCACCCGCTGTATAGTCGTAGGTACATTGCCGAGTTTATCAAACCAAACCTTGAGATTGGCGCGAAACGGGCAGGGCGGAGTGTCAACGACGTCGACCTCACCACATTACTCATTACTGCCGTCAGTCACGATCGTACACGAGCGATTCGGGATGCGAAAAATCAGATTGCTTTCTATGCTTCAGTGAAATCTTATGAAGGGATTCTCAACCTACATGGATGGGAGAAGCAGAAGCTGGCAATCTGGGAGCATTTCAAAACCTTCAACCTTCCGAAGATGGCTGAGGCCGTAACTGATGACATGGTTGAACAAATTGCTATTGCGGGCACGCCCGATGAATGCCGCGACCAATTCAAGAAATGGGATGGCTTAGTTGATTTGCCAATTCTGTACACGCCGACTGCAGGAGTAAAAGCCGACCGGGTGATGGAAAACCATCGCCTGATTGTTGAGACGTTTGCTCAGTAAACGATCCATCAGTTTCGCTGTTGAGAGATAGAGGCTCGGTATACCGTGCCTCTATTTTTTTTATGACCACGACAATTATCTTTGATGCTGAAGGTGTTGTCTTCAATAGCGAATCAATTTGGGATCGTGGACAGACAGAGTTCCTACGGCGCAGGGGAATTATCTACAATCGTGAACAGATTAAGCCATTACTCACCGGTCGATCGCTGATCGAAGGAGCCCGTGTGATGCAAGACGTGTACGGATTTGCCGGTGACCCGGAAAGCCTTGCGCAAGAACGGTTATCTATCGTGACGGAATTCTTCACCGAGGGGGTCAATTTCATCGAAGGTTTTCTGCACTTTCACGAGAAAGTAGCAAAAAAGTATAAAGGTAGAAGTTACTTTGAATTTGAAATGTCTCTTTGGTGAAAACATATTCTTTATCAGTGATGTTGGCGGAAAAGGGAAACCAGAACCTGATATATTTCTCTATGCAGCAAAGAGGCTTCAGTCTTTAGTTGAAGAGTGTGTGGTGATTGAAGATGCTCCGCTAGGGATTGCGGCGGCGAAAAGGGCTGGGATGATGTGCATTGCTTTAACTACAACTTACGAGCGTGCGAAGTTGTTAGAGGCTGACGTTGTGGTTGATGACTTTGCGCAGATTGAAGAAGAAAGATTGTAATGGTTCCTTTAATCCTCGTTCAGCACTTGCTCTCTTGGATTGTTTGTCGTGCTCGCTCACGTTCGAGGTCGAGTTCGGTCTTGATTCCCAATGCATTCAATGCGGTGTTTGCCTCTTCGAGGGAAGTGCTTGCAGCAACAGTTCGTGCCGGACGCGCGACGGATTCGAACACCGCTGATGGAGTAAGGTAGAAGGTAAGAGTAGTGAGGGGAGTGAGTTTCACTTTGCGTTCATCGTAACGAATACTGGCTTCTCCCCATGCTCCTCGTGCGCAACGAAGAGGAATGGCGCTCGCTTCGGTGGGAACTTTCTCGATGACATCCTCCAACTCGCGCACAATCTGTGGTGTCAGCGCTGAAGCACCCAGCAAACCTCCAGCGTGGGCAATCTGCGCGAGGGCGCGTTCGATCTCGTCTGTTGTCAACTCTCCGTCGCTACCATAGCCAAAGACTCCCCAGATAGCAGGAATTCCTTTTTTCTCTAGTTCGACAAACGCGGCCAGCATGACTGCGTCAGCTAAAGGGCTGCGTAAACCTAGCTCTCCTCCATAAGCGAGGGAGTCTCCGCCGACATCAATACCTACGAGAAGGTCGATGCCTAGGGATACCATTGCCGCTTCGAGGCCAGCCACCGCGCCAGCCACTCCGCCATTGATGTCGATATGCAGCACTTCCCAGCCGTACAAAGCGGCCATCTCAGTTTCGGTAAAACGGACTCCGGTATGTGAGTGCGTGCTGCCGTTCACCATCCAAGCATAAGGATGATGAACGCGTACATTTCTGACTTCCAATAAGCTTCGCGGGCCTGGAAGTGGGTCGTAAACAAACCGCTCCCAGGGTAATCCTCCGAGGGTGAAACGTAGGCCGCAAAATTCTAGAAAGCGAGCGGTCGCGAGTGCACCTACGACATCGCCTCCACCGCCTACGCCAATGACAAGTGCGTGCGCGCCCCGTTGTAGTAAGGTTTCGAGCGAGTGTGTTGTTTGTGACATAGAAAGAATGTTCCTCGTGGAACAGTCGCAAGTAGTAGATGAAGTATCAAAATGTGAAGTTGTGCATTGGAAAAACGCGAAATGTCTTGCGAGTTTGCCTTGATAGAAAGGGAGCGCAAAGTCGCACCTCACTCGGTGATATATACGAACGTACCAAGTGAAACCATTTTGTCAAACTCTTTGAGGTCGGCATTAAGCAGCGAAATACACCCGAGTGTCCAATTGATTTTTGCCCGATTGAAGGCTTCGCGGTCGCTGCCATGGATGCCTACAGCTCCACCAAGTCCGGGACCGCCTCGCTTGTGACCAGGGATGTTTCCCGTAGAGAGGTTCTTTTGGTAACGGCGGTAATCTTCCTCTGATGGGTAATCTAGTAGCATAAATCTCCACCAACGCGGGTGCGGATCTTTATCGATAATTCTGTAAAGACCATTCGGAGTACGACGGTCTCCTTGGTGCAGTTTCCGTCCAGGTTGTCTGCCCACCACGATGGGAAAGGTACGGACTAATTTACCGTAGTTGTAAATGTTCAGTGTCTGGCAACTTTTGTTGACGGTAACGAGAGTGGGTTCTTCTTGCC
>JAYVFX010001066.1:0-6260 GCA_043772795.1 Deltaproteobacteria bacterium | reverse complement strand
TCGACTGGACGACACTGGAGAAGTTGCTATAGGCATCCTATTTGAAATGGAGACAGAAGAGGCACAGACCACCCTTCGACAAGCTCAGGGTGAACGGTCCGGAGCCATGACACTCCCCCCGTTCGTGCTGAGCCTGTCGAAGCATGAACGGCGCTCATATCCACAAATGATTTAGGAGACCTATATCACCCTGCGTCTTGACGCTTCCGCTGTTTGTCCTTACACTTGTTCGAGTCTCGAGGAAAAAGATGGGGGCGGGGGCGTTACCACGTATATTGGTCCTTCATGGCCCGAATCTCAACATGTTGGGACAGCGCGAGCCGCAAATTTACGGACACACGACCCTTGCTGACATCAACGCAATGCTCATGAACAAAGGGCAAGAGTTGGGAGTTGAAGTCGAGACGTTTCAGTCAAACCATGAAGGCGAGTTGGTTAGTAAGATTCAGACAGCGCGCGGACAGTATGCCGCGTTGATCATAAACGGCGGCGCGTATACCCACACAAGTATTGCCATCCTTGATGCGTTACTGGCCATTGATATGCCGGTCATCGAAGTCCATCTTTCCAACCTCTATAAACGTGAAGAATTCCGTCACTATTCATATATCGCTCGTGCAGCGGTGGGGCAGATCTGCGGTTTTGGCGCAGACAGTTACCTGCTTGGGTTACGAGCGGCAGTAGGAATCATAAGAAAATAGGCCTTGGGGCTGGGTAGGGGCTAGCGACAAAGACAACCCGAACCCCGAACCTCAAACCTCGAATTCCCTACTTATGGACATCGAAGAAATCAAGAAGCTCATGGAAATGATGCAGGAGCGGGACGTCATTGAACTAGAAATCAAAAATGCCTCTGGGGAACTTCGCCTAGTGCGAGAGAACCAGCGTGTTGCAGTACAGCCGCAGACAGTCGTGGTGGCAGCCCCACCTCCTCATATGGACCCCTCGCTTGCATCTTCACAGATGGTCAGTCCACCAGTTACCTCTGCCCATCCTCAGTCAGCAGAGACGGACCTAAGTCAACTGCGTGGCCTGGCGATCCCTTCCCCTATGGTTGGGACTTTTTATCGTTCTGCCAACCCAGACGCGAAACCCTATGTCGAAATTGGTTCAGTAGTCGAGACTGGGGAAATTGTTTGTATCGTTGAAGCAATGAAGATGATGAATGAAATTCAATCCGAGATCCGCGGCCGGGTGGTGAAGATTATGGCGGAAAACGGAAAACCGGTAGAGTACGGACAACCGTTGTTTCTACTCGATCCGCTCTAAGTGTGGAGTGGGGGATGTGTGTTTAAGAAAGTATTGATTGCCAATCGTGGGGAAATTGCTGTTCGCATTATACGTGCCTGTCGGGCGCTCAATATTCCGACTGTTGCAGTGTATTCGACAGCCGATCGAGACGCACTCCATATACGTCTTGCTGATGAACGTGTGTGTATTGGACCTCCTAGCGTACGCGAAAGCTATCTCAACATCCCAGTGGTTGTGAGTGCAGCGCTCTCGTTTGGCGCAGATGCTGTCCATCCGGGGTATGGTTTTCTTTCCGAGAACGGTGACTTTGCCGAAGCCTGTCAACGCTCAGGATTGACGTTTATTGGTCCTCGCGTTCGCAATATCCGTTTAATGGGAGACAAACCGCGGGCGCGTCGTATTATGGAAAAAGCCGGAGTCCCAGTACTTGCTGGTACGTCATCAGGAACGACAGATGTGCGTGAGGCGCAAGCAGTAGCAGCGCAGATTGGATTCCCAGTGCTACTGAAAGCTGCGGCTGGCGGTGGTGGTCGCGGCTTGCGGATCGCCCGCACACCGGAAGAACTCGCCGCGGTGTTTGCCATTGCAGAAGAAGAAGGTGCCGCTGCCTTTGGGAATGGCGCAATTTACGTCGAAAAATATCTCGAGAATCCGCGCCATATTGAGTTCCAAATTGTTGCTGACCAACATCGGAATGTGATTCATCTTGGTGAGCGTGAGTGTTCGATCCAACGCCGCTATCAAAAGATTATTGAAGAAACCCCTTCTATCGCTCTGAACAAACGGCTCCGTGAACGTATGGGCGCAGTAGCAGTGAAAGCAGCACGAGCCATCGGGTATACTAACGTTGGCACGGTTGAGTTTCTCCTTGATGAAAAGGGGCACTTCTACTTCATTGAAATGAACACCAGGGTGCAAGTAGAACATCCGATCACCGAGATGGTCACCGGGATTGATGTTGTACAGGCGGGGATTCTTGCTGCAGCAGGCGAACCGTTACCGTGGCGTCAGCGAGACATCTCGTTCTCCGGCCATGCCATTGAATGCCGGATCGTCGCCGAAGACCCGAATACCATGTTGCCTTCCCCAGGGACGATTCGTGGTTACCATGCCCCAGGTGGACTGGGCATCCGCGTTGACTCCGGCGTCGCCGAGAATAGCGTTATTCCGGTGTTCTACGATTCGCTCATTGCAAAAGTTGTGGCGCATGGTAAAACGCGAGACGAAGCGATCCAACGCATGCGCGTGGCCTTAAGCGAATACCAAATTAGCGGGATAAAAACCAATATCGCACTGCATCACAAAGTGTTGCAGGACCCTGAATTCCTCGCGGGTCAGGTACATACACGTTATCTTGAGAAATTCTTGACTCGCCCACGAACCCGCCCAGTCGAATCTGTATCTCTGAAACCTGTCGCTGCTGTTGCATGAGGAGAATGCTGATGAACGTCTGTGTTCGGGCCATCTTCCTAACCTTCCTCATGTGGTTCACATCGGTTCCGATTTCCCCTGTGATGGTGGCCCATGCACAGACGGTTTCGCAGATAACAGCTGCTCCTCCGCGGATTGTTTTTACTGAGACACAGTACGATTTTGGTAAAGTGGAACAGGGAGAGCAAGTGAACCACCTGTTTCGTTTCACTAACCAGGGTGGTCGAGACTTGCGCATCGAAGCAGTAAAAACTTCGTGTGGTTGTACAGCCGCAGTCATCTCTGCCGAAGTGATCGCACCAGGAAAAGAAGGAACGATAAGCGCAATCTTCGATACGACAAAATTTTTCGGCGAGAAGGTGAAAGAAATTACGGTCCACAGCAATGACGCAACACAACCGATAACAACACTCGCATTGCAAGGGGAAATTTTAGTCGAGGTCGAGGTAGAACCTGCACAACTCTATCTCGGGAAAGTCCGCCGGGGAGCTGGGGCAACTCATACAATTGAGTTGCTGTATGATGCGAGCAAGGAGATTTCCATTACCAGCGTGACTGTCGATAGTCCGTTGATCTCAGTACAAACGGAAGATCTAGAAAAAAAGGGAAAGAAAGGTAAGAAGCTCCTTGTCACCCTGAAAAAGGACCTCCCGTTGGGACGAGTGAGTACCGAGATCAACGTGAAAACGACCAGTCAGAAACGGCCGTCATTATCGATTCCTGTCTTTGGCCAGATTGAGGGCGACCTCATAGTGACACCTTCACAAGTGTCGTTTGGCGTGGTGCGTAAGGGAGACAACAAAGCGAACGACCTCAGTATTAAAAGTCGGGCAACAAGTCCCATTCATCTCGTACGGACCCAAAGTTCAACTCCCAATGTCATTGCTGAGGTGGCAACCGTGAAGGATGGGGAAGAGTATCGCCTGACCTTAAAGGTGAATCCGGAAAGCACACCTGGCCAGATTAAGGGCGAGGTCCAAGTGTTTACAGATCACCCAACTGAGAAAGTGCTCACCATTCCCGTGTATGGGATGTTTGTCGGTCCCCAAGCGGCGAAGAAATAAGCATTCTGTAATCAGCGAGCAATCTCTGAATTAACGCAATGAAGCCACTGAGAGCTGGCTGTTGTCCATGTTAGAATCTGCCGTTCCTTCCCAGCTTTACCCATTCGCCGAAACCCTCGAACGTTTTCTGGCGACGCTCCAGACGGCATCTCCCGGTCAGGTCATGCGTATTGGTGGCTTGCGTGGAGCGGCCCAAGCTTTTTTTCTTTCCCAGTGGTTTTTACGTACTCCGACCCCAACCCTCTGTGTGTTACCCTCGTCGCAAGCAGCAGAAACGTTTGCTGATGATCTGCGTTTTTTTCTTGGAGCAGAGAAATCTGCATTGCAACAGTTATTCCTTTACCCTGCGTGGGACGTGCCTGCCTTTGAGGGCGTATCGCCGAGTAGCGAGGTGTTAGCGGCCCAGGTAGAAGGGCTCTACGCGTTGGCGTCATCACCGACCCCGCTTATCGTCACAGCCATCGGTGCGGTTGCCCAGCGCGTCATGCCGCAGGAGGATTTTTTTTCTGCGACAACAGTGCTTCGTGTTGGGCGTGAGTTCCCGCTCTCTGACTTGGTTGAGCACCTCACTCAATGGGGCTATCGCCGGGTACCACTGGTAGAAGAAAAAGGAGAAATCAGTGTTCGTGGCGGGATCGTTGATGTATTTCCTCCGCTTGCGGAGCAGCCGCTGCGGGTTGAGTTCTCCGACGATACTGTCGAGTCACTGCGCTCCTTTGATCCAGCGTCACAACGGTCTCTTGATCGCTTAGAGGAATTTACGTTTCTGCCGATGCGCTTTTTCTCCGTCGCACGACTCCAGGCCGCACGCCGCACAGTAGAAGAAGCCTTAGCTGATAGTGAGGCGAAGCAACGTGAACAACAGCGCATCAGTGAAAATTTTAAGAGCGGACTCCCTTTTCCTGGAGTCGAGTTTCTTCTTCCCTATCTGTATCCGAAGCTGGAAAGCCTTGAAGATTATCTCCCACGTGGGACGGTGGTGTGGATTCCCGAACCGACTACTGTTCACGCCGAGTGTGAGGGTTTTGCGGCCAGGATTCTTTCCTGCGCCACTCAAGCGCAAGAAGCCGGGCATCTGGTGCCACCGCCAGATGCCCTTTACCTTGGAACAGAGGAGACCTGGAAACAATGCACGTCTCGGATCACTGTCGAACTGCCAGTGCTGGAAATGACCGAGACTGAGTTTACTGTCACGCAGGATTCGCATCTGGACCTGAAACCTATTCTGCATGCGCGGGGTGGTGAAGGTGGTTTGGCTCCATTAGTCGAACGAATTCAGCAGTGGCAAGACGAACGCAGGCGTGTGTTCCTGGCGGTATCCAGTGCATTGCAAGCCTCTCATTTACAAAATCTGTTGCTTGGTCATGATCTGCGTTTACCAGTGGTGCCGACGTGGCAAGGCGACGGCGTCCCCTCGGCTGCGATTGTCGTGGGGTCGCTCTCGCACGGATTTACCCTACCAGGTGATGGGCTCGTTTTTCTCTCTGAAGAAGAAATTTTTGGCGAACGCCGTCATCGCCGCCGCTCCCGGCCACGTCCCGTGGCTGACTATCTCACCGGACTAAGTCAGCTCACCGTCGGTGACTATGTCGTACATGTCGATCATGGGGTCGGACACTATCAGGGGCTGCGACATCTTGCTGTGGCTGGGACGGAAGGTGACTATCTGTACCTGGAATATGCGAGTGGCGATCGTCTGTACCTACCAGTTGAGCGGATCAATTTGGTACAGAAATACAGCGGCGCGGATAGTCATGCTCCGGCTTTGGATCGCTTAGGTGGAGCAAGCTGGGAGAAGGTCAAGAAAAAAACGCGTGAAGCAATTCTCGCCATGGCACGTGAACTGTTGGAAGTGCATGCTGCACGTGCCAGTACCGAACGTCCAGTAACAGCCAAGTTGGACGAGGATTATGACGAGTTTGTGGCACGATTTCCTTTTGAAGAGACGAGTGGGCAACGTACAGCGATCGAGGATGTCATTACGGACCTGCGCAACGACAAACCCATGGACCGTTTGGTGTGTGGTGACGTTGGCTATGGCAAGACTGAGGTCGCCCTGCGTGCCGCGTTTCTGACCGTCCAAAGTGGAAAACAAGTTGCTGTGCTTGTGCCGACAACCATTCTCGCCCAACAACACGCCGAGACGTTTACTCGCCGCTTTACGGAGTATCCCATTCGCATTGAACTCCTCAACCGTTTTCGCTCACCGCAAGAAGTGAAGACTGTCATCCAAGGGCTCGCAGCCGGTACGGTGGACATTGTGATTGGCACCCATCGATTGCTCCAACGAGATATTATCTTCAAAAATCTCGGACTCATTGTCGTTGATGAAGAACATCGCTTCGGGGTCGCGCATAAGGAGAAGATCAAGAAGATGCGTTATCTGGTCGATGTGTTAACGCTCTCCGCTACGCCGATCCCTCGCACGCTGAATATGGCACTGATGGGACTCCGCGACCTCAGCGTGATCGAGACCCCTCCCCTCGATCGCCAAGCGATTCGCACCTATATCGC
>JAYVFX010001065.1:0-6934 GCA_043772795.1 Deltaproteobacteria bacterium | reverse complement strand
CTCGTTTTACCCCTGCTGCGGCGGCTTCCACTCCGCGCCCTTGTTCCTTCTGTGGAACCTTTCGCTTTGTTCCTTTCGCTACGACTTCCACTCCGTACCCTCATTCCTTGTGGCTGTGGTAGGGATTGCGGGTTGTGGTTGTTGTCGTTGCGGGTTCCCCGGCGGGGCTTTGTCTTTTTCCTTTACGAAGCCCTCCAAGAGTTCCCAGTGCTTGTCTCTTGGGTTCGAGCCTAACGCCCCCGCGCACCGCGAGCGGCCACACCGTGTCCTTTCAGAGTGAGCAGAGTCCCAACGTGGCCGCGATGCGGTGGCGCGGCGGGTTAGGCGGGCCACTCTAAGCTGACAGGCAACGCTACATTTTTTCTTATCCTACTTGACTACTTGTGACGTTGTAGCTTGGTCAAGTTTGACACTCTTACAACAAATTTCGTCTGCAGATGCCCAGAAACATTCAGAAGCAAGAATTCAAGACATCTATTCCCGTGCTCCTCTCTCTTTATGCGGCAGCCTGCTTCGGCCCTAGCTACCGCAGTCGGCGCCGCTTCGCCTGAATCTTAGAAAGAGCTACTTCAGGCGACAACTGCATTCCGCAAGCAGAGCCAATTGTGGCGAGCGCTTCCGCATAAGCTGCATCGTAGCGGTCATCTTCGGCGAATGCAGCTTGGACCAAAGCGAGTTCGAGAAGATCCTCAGTGCCCTTGGTGAACTCCTCTGGAAGCTCCTTGATCACATCAGCCACACTTCGATCGAAGTATGTGTCGAATTCCGCTAGTTCTTCATCGCTCAGCGACAATGCCGATTGGCAGTGCCGCAAGGCTTCCATCTGGGCTTCGCTCCAACCCTCTGGATCTCCTTGATCCGCCATTGCAATAAGAACCTTGGGACCGAGCGTCTTAGAGAGCCGAGGCTCGTGCGCATGGAGACGTACGAGTGGCTGCACGACAGCACCACGACGCGCCATCTGCAAGTCGGCAACTCTCAGAAGCTGACGGGTAAAGTAATAGTTGAAGCCTGATGCGATAGGGATGCTGATGCCTGGCACAAGGAGTCGCATTATAGCGCGCTCCGTGAGAATTTTAGCTAAACGGACACCGCCAACTCGCTTGAGCGCTTCTTGTAACGCCTTCCGTAGGCCAGCGCGCAGAAGCTTGCGGACATTGTACGCCACGATGCGCGGGCCAACGACTTTCCCCACGCCACCCATAATCTCGTGCAGCTTGATCCCCATAGCTGTGAGAAAAATCAGATAACAATCGTCGGCGTCGTCTAATGAAAGCGGAGCTTTATGGATCAATGATAAGTCGTATGTCGCGCGGAGCTGGGTTCGGCTTGAGTAGGCAACGTCGACTACTATGAGAGTTCCGACGGCAGGAAGGGTGACGAGCGCCTGGGGACCTATGCTCGATAGCTCAAGCGCAGTGATCGCGGATGCGGAGAGCCCACCAGCGATGCCGTTGTACTTGGACGCCAGTGTGATCACTTTCTTGGCTTGGTTGGCCGGGCTCGCACCTGGATACTTCCTGCGGATGTACGTTGCATCTACCGTGCGCGCGTAATTCGATAGTATCCACTGGACTAATTCCGCGAACCAGTTCCCAGACTTTAGGTCGTCTACGGTCGTAGTTCGAAAGCGCCGTTTCAGATCCTCGTAGTCTTGGCGTACATCATCTCGCCAGTCGGCCACAATCCCTCCTCTCATGCCTCGCCTGACCTTATACTTCCTTGGGAATGTAACATTGCGAGTACCGACCGCCTAACGTCCCCGCGCACCGCGAGCGGCCAGACCGCGCCCTTTCAGATTCAGCAGCACCCAACGTGGCCGCGATGCGGTGGCGCGGCGGGTTCGGCTTCTACCGGGGTCTTGCACCTTGGGAAACGGTTCTTGATACCTTTCCTTTCCGAGATCACATCACGTTCGTCCTCTTCGTGAGCGCGACCATCTCGTCGACCGTCATGACATGCGCGGTGGACACCGCGAGAATAACGAGACACGCACGGTGGACTTCCGCTGCATTCATGGCGCCATAGCCCATGTCCGGATAGTCGAATGTCCCGGTGGCATCCGACAGGAAGATAACCCCGTAGTTGTGAAACAGCGCGTCACGAGCCGTGGCGTGACAACAGTTCTCCGTGGTGACTCCGGTAATGATCACGGCCTCTGTACCGGTGCTGCGCAGGATGATATCAAGGTCAGTCCCGTAGAATGCACTGTAGCGCCGTTTCTTGATTACGACCTCGTTCGGGAGAGGCTGCAACTCTTTGTAGATCTCGATGCCCGGTTCGCCGTCGACGAGGCCGATGCGCTCCACAACCGGCGGCCACAGACTCCCATACACACCCATGTCGCACCCATCGCGCCGGTGGGCCTGGGTGGTGAAGATCACGCGCATCCCGGTGCGGCGGGCGTGGGCCAACGCCCGCTTGAGCGGTGGGACAACTGCCGGCGCCATCGTGGCTCGGAATGGCGCGCCCTCAGCGACGAAGTCGTTCTCCATGTCGACGATGATGAGGGCAGTCTTTGCAGGGTTGATTTCACTGACCTTGTACGGCATCTAAAGTCTCCTCTCCGTAACGAAGTTATGCAGCAGCGGTTAAAGTCGACGTGCGCTCGCATCATGGCCGCCTCTGTGGTGCGGAGGAAGCCGAACGCTGCGCGTCAGGCGCGGCAGGCAGCGGGAGGGACGAGCGGACGCTGGCAGCCGTCGCCTGCACGCGGTTGTTCGGCTCGGACGTCCCGCCAAGCCGCCCCGCCGAGGAGGTTGGCTCTCGGTATCGGCTCCTTTCTTCTCGAACTATCGTCGTCCCTGGACGATGGCCGCTATCTCTTCGATGAGTTTGGCTTCGTCCATGCCCTTCATCTTGTCTGCGGCGAGACCCGGTTCTGTAGGATGGACAGAGCCCCCCTGCAGTAAGTAGCGGCCCTGGGTGAGGGTGATGTGGCGACGACCTTCACCCTTGCGCAGGAAGAGCACATAGCGCTCGCCCCTCTTATAGGGGGGACCGACTGCGGGGGTAAGCACTCGGCCAGCTACGGCGACCTGTTCCACAATGAGTGGGTCAGGCGGCTCCCCTTTGAGCCGCCGCTCGACACCCACGTGCACATCATTGAACTGCAGCTGCGCCTCACCTTCGCCCGCGATCTGACCTCGCTGCATGTCGACCACTTGCCCCACAATGATCAGCGGGGCAGCCTGGACAAGGCTTGCGAGATCCTGGTGCATCGGGGCCGGCGGGGGAGCGGCGTAGACTGCGTCGTCCCCCACACAGCTGATACTCACCACCAGGGCAAAGAGGAGGAAAACTGCTCGCGCGGGATGCATAGCACATCACCTCCTAGCGGGGTGAACCATCCGCCTGTGTGCTGCCTGCTCGTGCTGTTGAGCCCGGTCTCTTGATGGTGCTGCCATGAGGTTATCTGAGCAGACGCTCGAATTCTGGAACTGGTTTGTTCTTGAGCTGTGCTGCAAACCCCTTGATGGCTACCGGTTCAATCTTATTGTCGGGTTTAATGCGGTAACGCCCCTCGGGAGAGATCGGTCTTTGGGTCTTAACGGAAGCGCCTGCAACCGTAACGGTTGGGCCATCCGTCAAGAGGAGGAGCTGGCGCTCACCCACTTTATACGGGGGGTCATCCTCCAGCAGGATCGTGCGGGTTTGAGCCTCCGTGGGTCTGGGAAGTGGCGCTGGCCTAGCTACCCCGCCTGGCGGCTTGGGGGGTGGTGGTCCCGGGGGTGCTGGACGGTCTTTTAATCCGGGGTCCTTCGTTGCTCCGGTACGGAACACTTGCACGATCTCTGGCTTCTCACCTTTGTGGGCCTTCTCGACCTTAATCGTTACTACCTCAATGGGAATACGGTCCTCATTGTTGGGCTCGCCGGGTGCCTCGACGACGAGGTCGTTCGCACGTTCTACCTTAGTGACCACACCAGTGACGATTGTACGAGCCAACCTCGTTGCCTCGGTCATGTTCTTGGGGGTCTCTTTCCAGCTAGCGATGTACATGGGTCCAGGCTTATCAAGGTACCGCTCTGCCACCTGGGCCACCAACGCAGTCGCCAGGACGCCTACGATTATGGGAAGGACCTTGTCGAGTTTCATGCTTCTCCTCCCGTTCAGCCGCTCTGTCTTGTCGACTATTTCCTTCAGTGGTTTGGGGACCTCGCTAAGGGCATGATTGGCCCGGGCCAATGCACGCATCATCGCACTTACCAGCCGGGAAGCCTGGGGCGGGGGCACAACTACCACAGCAGCGCTTGCCCGATGGACAGCAACCGGGCGGTAGTGGAGCACCGCCACCATACAGGCTACTGATGTCGGTCCAGTTGTGCTGCACGGTGACATTAAGGTTGTTGAAGTAGCCCTTGCCCATGCAACCGTCGTTGCTGTGATCCAGACCGAGGAGATGCCCGATCTCTTGACAGAAAATCCCCTGGATATTAGCGCTGAAGCCGGCGGGGTTTCCGGTGTAGAAGGTATTGACCCGCGCATGACCATGGTCGACATGGCACCACCACCAGCAGTCCCACCAACCAAAGCCGGCATCTTCGACACTGGCGAGGCCCCCCCAGCCTGTATCGCCATAATTGCCATCAAAGACGCTGATGTCGGTGTGCGAGGTTTTTCGAGGGAAGGATAGCCCCGTGTGGCTGTCCCAATCGTTGAGCGCCGCTTCAGCCTCTGCCAGGCGGGCCGCAAAGTTCCAAGTATTCACGGTCTTATCGGGTTGATGCCAACTGCTCCACCTGTGGGCGGTGGCCAGTTTGATATTGATAGCCAACAAGACCAGCGCACATAAACCCCACATCAACAACCTTCGTAAGGTGTTCCTCATGGTCGTGTCCTTCTGCTTTGCGAGCTGCCGATACACACATCGTTCTCAGCCGGTACCACCGAGCACCCGGGTCAACTCCAGAGTCACTTCACGGGGAAAGGCTTGGTTGCCAGTGTGCATATCCCAGGCACCCTACACTCTAGGAAAAAGAAAGCGGGCTCAGACTCGATCTTCTTCCCAATGAGAATAATTCTCCCCTAGCAAAAATGTTCAACTTCATAATTAGCTCCTTTCAAAAAGACGCCGAACGCCCGCCGTCTCGGGCCGCCGCCCAAACGCAACCTTTCAGGTTCAGCAGGAACCGCAAGCGGGCGGCGGTCACGAGCACGGCTTCGTTAGGCCATAAAAGCCGTAGCATCCCCTATTTTGCTTCGGGTAAGTCAGGAGCCTTACGGTTTCGTCCCTCCCCTAGGCGTTTAATGAACTATGCGCGATCAAGGTCGCCAAGAGCGCCAAGCCCGGCCTCAAGCAATGCCATGCCCGGAGCGAACGCACGACGGGCCTCCTCGCAAAGCCATGCGACGTCTTCCACCGTGACTTTGATATCCTTCTCGAAGTGGCTGCCCTCGACGATAATCTCACGACCAACCCGAGGCAGCACTGCGGTGACGCGGCCGTCGCGAGTCGGTTGAAGCACGATCTGCGGCTGACTGGACGCGTTGAAGGCTTCGATTGCAGCAATAAGGTTCATGTTCCCTCCTTCTTGTGAGCGTGTAATAATGAACTACGTGTGGCCTGCTTTAGTTTTGTAACCTCTGCCGTATGACCCCTGTACCCTGAGCATTTCTCTTTGCGTCATGCTTCCTCCTTCAGGGCGGGTTAGTATGTGGGCAGTATCCAGCTTAGGTAGACGCCTCCACGTTCAACATGGTCATGCTAACTCCTATCGTAAAGCTAAGATAACCCTCTGATGCCTAACGCCCGCCGTCTCGGGCCGCCGCCCAACCGCGCCCTTTCACATTTAGCAGGAACCGCAAGCGGGCGGCGGTCACGTGCACGGCGCTGGTTAGCCAGCGAAGCTGCCCTGGGGAGAACGCGCCTACACGGTTGTCCTCCCTGCTGTCCGACCATCATCCCTACGACTTCAAATTCATCTGGCCCTTGCCAGTGGCCGCATCGACCGGCACGGACACGTGGGAATGCATGAGTTTCCACTTGCCCCCGACCTTGTGAAAGAGGTCGGTGACGCGAAACGTTCCCTCCTGCGGCTTCCCGTCCTTATCCTTCCAGATGAAGTGTTGGAGGCTGCGCGCGGCCCTCAGCGTGTCGTCAGCGACGACCTCGAGCTCGACGAATTCTCCCTTCAGCTCTTTGGCCTCCTGGAAGGCGGCGTCGAGGCGGCTGCGGACCGCCCTGGCGCCTTTGTACTGCAGCGGCGGGACGAAGTCGTAGAACACGATGTCCTGGTCGTCGGCGTGCTCCATAAACTGCGCCGTGCTCGTCGCGGCGATGAGTTGGTGTTCGAGGGCGGTGAGCTCGTCCTTCGCGCTCCCGGCCGCGTTCACAGAGAAGCTGACACTCCACGCGAGGCCGGCCACGCCGACGATCGTCCCCATCACAAATACGAGTCTTTTCATCTTGCTCCTCCTCCAGGTATGGTTGTCCTTTATGCAGTTAACCTTTTAGGGGTTGGGAAAGCTGGCTAACGCCCCCGGTCACCGCGAGCTGCCCAAACGAGACTTTTCAGGTTTAGCAGAACCGCAACCGGGCAGCGATGCGGTGGAACGGGTTGTTAGGTGTCTACGATTGCTACTCTTCTCCGAAGAACCGTCTTCTGACTGTCTCATCGGCAGGCAACTCCGGCCCACTCGCAACATGATCGGGCACGCGAGTCGGATCTTGGGCAATCAGCGGAAACGCTCTAGCACGACACGCTTCTCCTTCTGGCCCGGTCGCAAAAAACATGTCTGACAGCCAGTTCTCGACCCGGTGAATCACTCCATAGTGGCTGTCATGTGTTGCGGCATACGCATGCCCAGCCTCGTCCCAGTTCGCGTGCCTAAGTAGTGACTGCTAATTTATTCGAGTGCCTCTTAGTGCCTTAGAAACTGGGGCTTGCAGCGCCACTCGGTAAACGAGGAGACGAATTCATGTACCAAAGGC
>JAYVFX010001064.1:0-3859 GCA_043772795.1 Deltaproteobacteria bacterium | reverse complement strand
GCCTTTGGTGGGGCAATTTTGATGTCTTCAATCACTAGTGGTTTGTTTGCTTCGTACAACACCGCAGCTTTCATGATCCCTCTCCTTCGATTCGAGTTTCCACGAAGCGTCGAAATAGATCACGCTTCAGGTGGGTCATCTATAAGGGGCAGATACGGAAGGTGTCAAGGAAGGAAGAATACGCTCATTATGGGCGGATACGGTGCTCTAAGTGCAAGAAGGTTTCGACCCGTCGGCGAAAGAGAAGCAGCCCAGCACAGAGGCCAGTGCCGAACATCGAGAGGTCATGCACCCAATAGAACCGATCTGCATGTTCGGGAAAAAGCTGACGAGGCAAGAAAGAAGGAAGAATGAACACACTCAGGATGGGAATCAACAATACGATCTTAAGAACCGGATGGAGCGTTGAAGACCGTACCGCCGCTTGCAAAAACGCCGCAGTGATCAAAAGTACGCCGGTCAGGAAGGAAAACAGAACGTAGACATCCGACACAGGAGCGGACAGAAAAGAAGCGAAAAAGACGGCAAGACAGGCGATGATCCCGATCGATGCGATCTTCGCGACTTGGGTGATACACACGGGTTGCTTAAGGGAGTCGGTGTCTGCAATCGTACTCATATACGCCCGCTCAACCTTTCCAATCCTATAAGGTCTTCACCACTAACAGTTCGTGGCGATCATGACCTTCTATCGGTGCGTAACAAGGGTTCTTTATTCAAAAAGGGGACCTCTCCGGAGTGTCCCTCGTCATATGCGCCTACGACGTGAGTAGTTTGAGTTTATTCTTTGCACTCTTGCCGACCTTAGTTCGCCCATAGCGATCGACAACGAGTTCAAGAATGTCTTGACCAAGCGTACGAGCCTCCGTTCCTCCCTCGGCAAAGCGAAACCCGAGATAAAAGAGGTCTTCCGGTTCCAAGATTTTCTCTTTCTTGAGGGCATCAAGCACCGGAAAAGCCGACGATCGATGGAGATCAGCCAATAGATCAAGCGTCGGGTCGTGGCGTGCAGCAACGGATGACACATCGTGTGAATGAAGCTTGAGCTGTGCCATCGCTAAGGCAAACTTCTCCTCAGGGGCAAAGGTCGAGAACTCTCGCAGCGGAGTCAGAAAGCGAATCGCCTCCCTGTACTTCTTGCTCTTCTTGAGTTGTGCCGCACGCACGGCAAACTGGCCGTAGACGTATTCGGCATCGACATTTTTCAAAAAATGGAGATAAGCCCCGTGGATGCGATCTTCCGCTTCCATTGCATCCTGCAAGCGTTGCCACACCTCATCGAGCGTCTCTCGTCGCCATTTGCCTTCATACGTCGGGAGGATCTCAGCGATCGCCCAAGCTTTGGTAGCATTGTCACACGCGAGAAATTCTTTCACGAGTACGTTCCGGGCAGTTGGAATTTTACGTAAGGAACGCGCCGCCGCATCTCGACGACCGGCGTCAGCATCATCCAGTTGTTGCACAAGCGTCTTCACTACTGCCGGAGAATCGAATGCGCCCATCTTTCGTAAGGCAAATTTCTGCACTGCAATATGGGGGCTCTCCAACAAACGAGCAAGCGTCGGTTGGTACTCAGCAGGCATCTCATGGGCGTCGAGCAGATCGAGCGTCAGTCGGACAGTGTCAGAGAACTCTTTGTCTTCCAAAAGCGGGATGAGCGCGGCAAACTCGCTCTTGTGTAAATCCTGTCCGCGCAAACAGTGCAAAAGTGCAACCAGCGCATGGAAACGAACGAGGTGAGGTTGTTCGGAGCCGACAAAACCGATGAGCCATTTCCGCGCTTGTGGCCGCCCGAGGATACCAAGCACGCGGATCGCCGCAATGACTGCAGCGCGCTGTACCGGACCTTTCAAGTCAGTAGCAAAGGACTCAACTTCCGTGAACAAAAGTGTCAGTTCTTTATCGTCGAGATCCTTAACTGTAGTGGCGAAAAGATCACAAACCGTTTTGTTCACTTCAGGGTCGCCTTGCGCGAGTACCTGCATCACGGCTTGCCAGGCAGCTCTTCCTCGAATAGTGCACAGTCCACGTACAGCATTGATCAGCCACGTACGGCTCGCACCTTTCACGTGTTGCAGTAACGGACGAACAGCGGCCGGACCAAACTGCGATATCAAGCGAAGAGCATGGTCGCTTGTTTCTTTATCCGTCGTATCGAGGAGCGGAAGCAGTGAAGGGAGACTCGCTTTCGGGCGTATCTCTTCGACGTAACGTAACGCATAGCTCCGAAGGATAGCGTTCGGTTGTTCGAGCACGGAATTCACCGCCTCAACAACTTTGTCTTCGTCAAGTTTGAGTGCGCCAAGCACCAACAATGCCGCACAGCGGCGCTCGATATGACCCCCATGTACGAGGGTCAACAAACCCTGCAGCGTTTTATCCATAGGCCAAAAGAGAACCCTTTCGACTTCTGTCTCATGGCTCTCTTTTTACTCTATTCTTTAGTTCACTGCGATAATCCCGAGCGACTGTGAATTCAGCGACCAACGGAGGCGTAGTTGGACAACAACGACTTGTTGACTCGCGGCGTCCCGCAGCTGGACGCCCGAAAGCACGATGTCCTCGCCTTCGATTTGCGCTGTAGCTTGCGTCAAATCGATGCGGTCGAGGTACGTAAATTCCCCTACCTTCACGACCGTAATTTGCCGCGAGGTCGCAAGAAAAGCACCGGCAGAGGACTCGATCTGTACACCGATCGTATGCGGTCCTGCCGGCAAGTTTGCATAGTTCAGCGTTATTCCCCAGCCACTGTTGCGCGCATTAGAATTCTGCGGAAAGGCCACCGCGACGTCTTGCCGTCCTGAGCAACAAGGAATACCAATACCTGGGGCTTGCACCTCATCAACAGTGAGGCGAATTGCACGGATAGTCACATTTGGCTCCTCCTCAAAAGCCCAACCTCGCAGGACATTAACACCAAAAACAGACTGTCCTCCCTCAGGACTTTCTAGTAACGCAATGACGTTCCCAGCCGCCTGGGCCGATCGAGTGTTGAACAGACCTGCTTTCCACCACCACCGTGCCTTCGCTGCAGCCCGCATAAAAAGTGACGACGGGACTGCCGTCGCATTCTGGACCACAAAGGCTTGCGTCATGCCAAACGACTGCGAGTTCGTAAACCAGCGAAACGTCAGGGTGACATCGGTTTCTTGTTGGGTCGCTTTATCTCGTACTATGACATTCTTGAGGATCAGGTCTTGCCCGTCGATCTGGGTTGACGCATGGTTCAAGGAGAAGAGATCAACAAAAGAAGACGACCCGGGTCTCACCACCGTCACTGCCCGAGTTTCCGAAGACAGCGTTTCACCGGCAGCGCTCTTCATTGTGATCTTCACTGAGTGTGATCCCGGCGGCAATTCTCCCCAATTGATCCCGGTCCCCCAACCGCTGTTCGCAGTGTTTTCCGCTGGAAATTGCGGAAATCTGTCCTGTACATCACCTCGGGGCGAACAACAAGGGATATCACCAACTGCGGAACCATCGACAATGAACTCAACTTGTTGGACTTTTCCCGCAGAGACAGTATCGAATGCCCACCCACGAATTGTGCTGATACCGGAAACGGCTTGGCCATTTTCTGGACTCTCGAACTCTAGCATCAGACTCGACGCCGTCGCACAGGCTTCATTGGAGTATTCTGAGACTCCCACCGGATTATAGGCTTGCACACGGTAGCAATACGACTTTCCAACTACGACATCCCAGTCAACGTAAAAAGTTGTATCCGCACCCTGTGTCGCGACCGGGTGGTAATCAGCTTCTCCGTCCGCTCGACGCTCAATTCTGAAACCAGTTTCGCTGACCGACGTGTCAGTCCACGTAAGCGTCAGTTGAGCAGCAGACGTCACCCCTGGATACA
>JAYVFX010001063.1:0-3166 GCA_043772795.1 Deltaproteobacteria bacterium | reverse complement strand
ACAGAGAGACCAAAGCTGCTGTACCGTACGATCAAGTTCTTGGAACTCGGTTTCGATTTCGGGGAGAAGTTTATGAGATCGCAAGTCCGAATATGACTTTTTCAGCTGTCCATACAATTGAATGGCTTCAGTGTAGAACTGAGGATTGCGACCTGCAGCGTCGAAACATTTTACGATAGGAAGCTCAACATTGAGTTCCGGAGTGTAGCGCTCGCCTGCATTCACAATCGCCTCATCAAGGTGTTTGCGAAACCAGACTAGGCTCAGGCGTTCTTCATTAAACCAGAACCAGTGTCGTCCACGATGTTCTTCTTGACTGAGTCGTAGCGAAATTTCATGCTCACCCCAGAACTCGAACTCGACGGCCATCCTTTTAGCTACCGCCCAAATTTTCCATTTAGTAACTCGAGTATTCCACTTCTCGAAAAAACTAGATGTGTCCTCCACCCTTGAATCTGGACGATCTATGGGAACACAAACAGTGTACTTCGTCAGCCGTTGATGTTTCTCCAGAGCTGTGTGAACCGATTTGTCTACTTCGCTCCACTGTTTGGCCGTCGGCGGAGAGAGGAAAAATTTAGCCTGCCAAGCCCACTCATCATCGTTGGGAAGTCGCCAGAAACATTCTACTCCGGCATCAGGTGTCCCTTTCCGAAAGAATTTTGACCCAGAGACGGGCAGTTTAGATGCGGCAAGTTGACAGCACAGCTCTTCACACGCCAAGGGTTGAGAGCCGTTCCAGGGGCGGAGCTTAGACCAATTCAGAGTCATCTGTTCGTCAGACCTCCTCGGTGGTCTTTTCTTTGGCTAGGCACGGAAACGGTAGTGACACGTTGTTCTCATGAAGATAGAAAAATTTGATCTGTCCCCAATTCACCTTGAATTACCGCCCCGGATACACCACCAACCGTCGAAACGGATCGTCGCCTTCACTTTTGGAGACGAGGCCGTAGCGTTTGACGATCTCGTGCTGCATGCGGCGGATGCGAGGTCGTTGTGGTGCGAGTTCCACTGACTGCTGCTGCGTCAGCACCTGCTCGATCGCTTCCTCGACTTCAGTCAGCGCAGCGCGGTCTTCAGGAAACGAGTCGGCAAGCTGCTCGCGCAAGAACTTACTCATCTGCATCATCGTGTCACTGCGGAGCGCGTGTAACGGGAGACCTTGGTCAATCATGATCCGCAGCTCTTTGGGTTGGCGTTTGAGTTGGCCACGAACAGTCAGCACCATATCCGCCTGGGTCGGATGAGCCACAGTGCGGGCCGGAACCTGCAGATCCATGATGACCTGTTCAAGACGTTGGCGGTTGACCCCATACGGGAATATCCGCAAGACTTTGCGTCGTTCGGGTTGTCCTTCCGCCGGTGATGCGGCGTTCGTCAGGTGCGGCGGAGTAGGCGTTGCTTGGGTAATTTCTACCTGACCATCATCAAGCCGTGCCCGCATTTCTACGTGCGCCGTACGTCCACGTAGGAACGCATCGACAGCTTCCGCAACGTCAGCGTGAACCGCGAAATGGGCACGATCGTGAATTTCAATCAGGACATCGAATGTCGGTGGGGCTTTGCGCTCAAGGACAGTCTTTTGTGTCCCGCGTCGGCGCGCCTCCTCATCACCTAGAGTGACTGACTGAATGCCGCCGATCAGATCTGCCAGCGTGGGGTTCTGTACGAGATTCTCTAACGCACTGCCATGGGCCGTTGCTACTAATCGCACCCCGCGTTCCGCAATCGTACGCGCAGCTAGCGCTTCGGCTTCGGTGCCGATCTCATCGACGACAATCACTTGGGGCATGTGGTTCTCGACGGCTTCGATCATCACTCGGTGCTGGAGGTCGGGAGACGACACTTGCATCCGTCGGGCGCGACCAATAGCGGGATGCGGAATGTCACCATCGCCGGCGATTTCGTTTGAAGTATCGACCACGATAACGCGTTTGTTACTCTCATCCGCCAGCACGCGCGCGATCTCGCGTAGGAGCGTCGTTTTCCCCACACCAGGTGGGCCGAGCAGCAGAATACTTTTCCTATCCTGAGTTACAATATCTTTGACGATGTTGACCGTGCCGGAGATAGCGCGACCGATACGGCAGGTCAGGCCAATAATATCACCAGTGCGATTGCGCACCGCTGAGATGCGGTGCAACGTGCGCGGAATGCCTGCCCGGTTATCATGAGTAAAGGCACCCACGCGGGCGACAGTGAATTGCAGATCTTCACGGCTCACTGGCGTGTCAAAGAGATAGACGGTCAGCTCACCGTAACGCGCTTCCGGTGGGCGCCCTAAATCAAGCACGACTTCGATCAGCTCCTGCAGTTGCGGTCTGTGCGTCAGGGCTTCGTGCACTGGCAGTGGCAGGACATCGAGCAATAAATCGAGATTATCAACAATCTCCCGTTTGTCCGGACCAGACGAGAGGTCGACGGCAGTATCCAGCATGGTACTCATACAGCTTCTTCGGCTATCTGCTCGTAGGAGCGGTGTCAACTGGAACGTTACTGGAAGGATACATCGCTTCGATGTCGGCACTGCGCGTATGCATGACTTCCCGGCGTTTGATCTTGAGTGTGGGTGTCAGTTCTCCACGATCTTGCGAGAAAGGCTCGGCTAACAGGGTGAAATGGTGGATGCGTGCGTACGACGGCAAGACGCGATTCACTTCATCGATACGGCGACGAAAGAGGGTACGAAACTCCTTGCGTTGTAAAAGCTGTGGCCATTCGTGGGAGATCGCATGTTTTTGCGCGAGCGTTTCCAACAATGCACGATTCGGGACAATGAGCGCGGTGACGTACGGGCGCTTATCTCCAATTAAGCAGACTTCTTCGATGAGCGGGTCTTGTTTCAATTGCCCTTCGATCGGCTGTGGTGCAACATTCTCTCCATTCGATGGGATCAAGAAATCTTTTTTACGGTCAGTAATGGCAACGTAGCCTTCATGATCAATGGTGCCAATATCTCCAGTATGAAGCCAACCGTCGGAGTCGACAATCTGGGCTGTTTCCACTGGTTTGTTATAGTAGCCGCTCATGATGTTGGGACCCCGCGCGCAGATCTCTCCATCCTGAGCAATTTTGACTTCAACTTGGGGTAACGGTCGCCCGACCGTGCCAAGACGGGTGTGGCCGGGGATGTTGCATGCGACCACAGGTCCGGCTTCCGTCAGTC
>JAYVFX010001062.1:0-3574 GCA_043772795.1 Deltaproteobacteria bacterium | reverse complement strand
GGAGACCGAGGGAGCGCTTTTTGTACGACTTTCTCGTCCCATTCCTTATACGCCTTCGCCACATCACGGGTATCGCTCATGAGTTTCTTTGACCTCGATTCGGTAAATGTTGTGAGACCTGCCTAGCGGAAATCGAGTAGCGAGACAACCCGGCCACAGTCGGGAATGCCGCGAGAAACGCTATGCGGGTTACTGCGGGATAGGCAGGACCAAGGAAAAGTTCGCTCCATGTTTGGGGGCAGTGTGCACCTCAATATGACCGCCATGAGCTTCCACCAAGGTCTTGGCGATAAAGAGCCCCAACCCTGTTCCTTCCACTTCTCGGCTCGTCGTACCGCGATGGTACTTTTCAAAGAGAAGGGGGACTTCCTCTGCTGGAATGCCAGGCCCAGTATCGGCAACCGTGGCGATCACTTCACCATTGCGCCATTCAGAACTGACAGTGATACATCCCTCTCGCGGAGTGAATTTTAGCGCATTGGAAACCAAGTTGCTGACCACGCGGATTAACGCAAGTGCGTCACCTTGCAAGACCGGTAAATCAGGTTGCAGCGCAAACGTAAGCGTAACTCTACGCTGGCGTGCTTCTGCCTCATATTGCTGTCCCACTTGTGTCAGGAGCGTATTGATCTCGATAGGTTTCTTCTCCAAACTTAACTGCCCGTCTTCAAACCGCGATACGTTCAGGTAATTCTCGACCAAAGAAAATACGGTACGAACGTTCTCTTGGAGTTGACGCAGGTCTTTCTCTTGCTGCTCCACACTTTGTTGACCGTTGTTATCAAGCAGCAACTCGGAGTAACCCAGAACGACGGAGAGTGGGCTTTTAATATCGTGCGTAAGCATGGTGAGAAACTCTTGGCGCTGCTGGTCCAATGCTTTTCTGGCCGAGATATTACGGAGCGTCGCCAAGACCCCAGTCGGGTTTCCCTTTTTATCGCGCCGCAGACGTGCGAGAATCTCAACCGGAACCGAACTCCCATCACGTCGCATCAGCTCAGCCTCAAACGACGCTGGCAGGCGCTTTCCCGCTACCGCGAGGCGAATCCGTTCTTCACTCAACGTCTCTGCAGTTGCCGTAGTAATCTTACGGTAGTGGCGTCCAACCAGATCATGGCGCGACCAGCCTAACATCATTTCGAGGCCCCAGTTCACATCAGTGACAATCCCGTCAAGAGTGCACGAAAGAATTCCGTCACTCACATTCTCGATCAATCCACGGTAGCGTTTCTCACTCTCGCGTAGAAGCTGTTCACTGCGGACACGTGCGTCAATCTCTTTCTCAAGGTCAGCGTTCGTTTCGGCCAACTTCGTCGTGCGTTCTGTCACTCTCTGTTCTAATTCTCCGTTCAACCTACGCACACCATCTTCCGCACGCATCCGCTCAGCAATTTCTCGTTCGAGTTCCTCGTTGACATTGACAACGGCGCGGGCCCGCACGCGAGCGGTCTGTGCTAGAGCCACCACCACCGCCAGAAGCATTGCTATGCCAGCTCCAGCAATCAATGTCAGGGCTGGGAGCCGAGACGCCACGCTTCGGAGTAAAGCGGCCTGCGGCCAGACTTGTAATCGCCATGGGGTTCCGTACAAATCAAGGATCACGTTCTGCGACAAGGTTCCTTCGTATTCTGACTTCGCACCGACCAGTCGGTAGATTTGCCTCTCGGTACTAAACACCGCTGCCCCATATTGGAGAGCAGGGTGCTGGTGCAAGATAGCATCGAGAAGTTCTTGAGCACGGAAGATACCGATGATGACACCGGCACACTCTTGTCCACGGAAGATAGGAACATACACAAGAAAGCCCGTTTCTTTCTCATTCAACTCGACGGTACCTGTTACCGTCACTTCACGACGTTTGCGGACCGCGTCCCAGGCCTTCCGTCGCTGTTCTTCAAATACCCAGTTGAGTTCTTGCGCCGCCTCATCCCCCTGCAGAGGAACCGCCCACCGCAGAGAGAGCCACGGGTCCGCCCATGCAATCGCATGGTACCCAGGGAAGTGGCTCAAGTTCAGTGCTGCTTCAAACTCCCAAGCCTCCTGCGACAATCTCCCAGCTTTTTCCCAACGTCGTGCAATATCAACCAACGCAAGAATGCGGGCCTGCATCTGCGCCGAGATTTCATTCTTGATGCTTGTAGCTTCTGCCGCCACCATGCGCTGAATATGGGATTCTTCTCGGAGACTGAGTGCCCACCAAAGCAACAAGGAGATCAGTGCGACCCCTCCTCCAGCCAACAACGGAATCCAGCGTGGAAAGTTCGATTTTACTCTATTCACACACCTCCCTCGTCCAGCCCTTTGTCAGTTAGGGTGGAGCGAGTTTTAGTTTCCCAGTGAAAGTTATCGGCAGAGAGCACGAGAACTTTAATTGACCGAAAAAATCAGAGCGACGCTCATTATTATTGTCTTTCGCTGAATGGCGTCCCGGAGGCAGGTCACACCAGAGCACAGCTTTGGCTTGCAACCCAAGACAATTTCTCTTATGACGGCGACACTTTGACCGAGACCGACAAAGGGGGAACCTATGATTCGTTTAGAATTTGCCTTGCGGCGGAAACCCGGAATGTCGCTGGCAGAGTTCCAGCAATACTGGCGCGATGTGCATGGACCGTTAGTGGCAAAGCACTCCACGACACTGAACATCCACCGCTATATCCAACTCCACACCTTGGACGATCCGATTAACGACCAGCTTGCCGGAGCCCGTGGCGCGATGGAGAAGCCGTACGATGGCGTTGCCGAACTATGGTGGACATCCCGCGACGCCATGACTTCCAGCTTCGGCACTGCCGCAGGTCAGGCCGCTGGCAAGGAACTGCTTGAAGACGAGAAGAATTTTATCGACCTACCAAACTCACCACTGTGGTTCACGTATGAGTATCCGCAAGTGAACCCATCAGAAGAGATCATCGCTCGCGAGCACAGCCCGCTGGTGAAACTGTTCTTCTGTCTTCGGCATCATGCACATCAGAGCCTCGACGAAGCGCAGTTGTACTGGCGTACCAATCACGGACCGCTGATTCGTGGCGTGTCACAAGGCATGCGTATGAAACGGTATCTGCAAGTCCACTACTACGCGGATGCTGTGGAACAACAGTTACGTACTAGTCGTGGGACCACAGTCGCACCGTACACCGGCCATGCCGAAGCGTGGTTCGATCGCGCTGACTTCGCCGTCCTCGCGAATACACCAGAAGGCAAACGCGCCATGGAACTCGCTGTCGAAGACGAAGCGAAATTTATTGATTTCTCCAGATCAACAATGTGGATCGGCAAAGAGCGGGTGTTTATTGATCGGAGATAATCTTTCTTGGTCACAGTCAGATCTGTGGCTTGAGGTTCCCTCTCCCACCGCGGGAGAGGGACAGGGTGAGGGGACCAAAACAGAAGTGGCAGAGATATACTGTACGCGGGAATAAAATGCGCCTTTGCTCACGGGCATGAATGCCCGTGCTACACGACGGCGCCGGATGAATCCGGCTTAAAGCCCCATTTATGGGGCGCTGCTGCTGTAGCACGGCGATTCATCGCCGTGGCATGCAGAACGACACAAGCGCAATTCGTAGCCGTG
>JAYVFX010001061.1:0-1904 GCA_043772795.1 Deltaproteobacteria bacterium | reverse complement strand
CCAGAGAGTAGCAGCACATAAATCTCAAATATTTAAGGAGGTAATCCATGCAAGAGCCAGAAAAGAAACAACACATCCGGTTGGCAGGCTTCTCGTTCGATCCGCTCACGGAAAAGCCAGATATCCCTGAAGAATTACGCGTCGAGAAGACACTGAAGGGCCCTGCCCCTACCATTGTACAGTTCAAGAAGCCGCTGACGCGGGAGGAGCATGCCCATATCCAGGGTCGATACGGCTTAAAGCTGACTGCCTATGTCCCCGAATTCGCATACCTAGAGAAGGTGAGCCTCAACACCCTGCAAAAGCTAACCCGAGACCCACTCTTCCGCGCCAGTGTTCCGTATCACCCGGCATTCAAGCTCGATCCCGAGATTGGCAAGCGGGCGTTCGTGTCCCCACGCCGTGCAGCCGAGCCTGGCGTCCTGTTGATGGTGATGCCCTTAGACGGCACGTCTCTGGATGCCATTGCCAAGTCCGTACGCGATCTCGGTTTTGAAGTTGTGTCCAGGACCGATGAGCCAAAACTGAAGATCCACCGTCTCAAGGTGCGGGTGAGACAGTCGGCCGATGCCGTGCGAATTGCCCAACTGCCAGACGTTCGGTATGTGGAAGAAGTTGGTGATGTGACGCTGAACAACGGCACGACGAGTTGGGTCATGCAGACCAACATCGCCAACTCCCGCACCTTGTGGGCCCAGGGCTTGCGCGGCGAAGGCCAGATCGTTGGCCACATCGACGGCCTGCTCGACATCAACCACTGCTTCTTTCGCGACGCCGTCAACAACACGCCCAACCCGGCCCATCGCAAAGTGGTCGGCCTTCGCAATGCTGCGAACGGCACGACCGCGCAAGATCACGGCACGTTTTCAGCGGGCTGCACAGCCGGTGAAGATGTTAACAACGATGCGCTCTCCGTCGCTCCCAACGCGAACAATGGCAACGCGCCGCGCGCCCGCCTCAGCCACGGCTACCTCTTCGATCTCGACTTCATCGCCGGGGGCACGGTGTCCTTCTACAACTACCTTGTACAGGCACACAACGACGAAGCCCGCATCCATACGAACAGCTGGGATGACAAGTCCACGTCGGCGTATACGCAACTCAGTGCGGACCTGGACTCGTTCACCTGGGATTATGAGGACGATCTCGTCATCATCGGCCCGGATAACAACGGCACCATTCGCCCCCCCGACACGGCCAAGAACGCGCTGGTCGTAAATGCCACCCAGCAGAACCCAAACCAGAACAATTTGTCATCCGGGATCACGCAGTTCTCACTCGACGGCCGACGCAAACCCGATCTCACGGCTCCAGGGCAAAGCATCGTCTCCGCAGATGACGGAACCGCATGTGGAACACGGGTCGATTCCGGGACCAGTTTTGCTGCTCCAGCAGTCGCCGGTGCCGCGGCGCTGGTCAGGCAGTACTACACGGAGGGATGGTATCCGACCGGCACTCGGCAACCATTTCATGCCTTCACACCGTCCGGCGCTCTTTTGAAAGCCACGCTGGTCAACGCGACCGTGGACATGACAGGCATCGCCGGCTATCCCGACACCGGCGGCATGGGTGAAGGATGGGGACGCCTCCTGCTGGACAACACGCTCTACTTTCCGGGTGATGCCCGGAACTTACGAGTGTGGGACACCCGCCACGCTGACGGACTCTTCACCGGGGACACGCGAGAGCATCACGTAGACGTCGCCACCAACACCCAGGCGCTCAGGGTCACGCTGGTGTGGAGCGACCCGCCGGCCGCCGCCGGTAGTGCCAACCCGGTGGTCAATAACCTAGATTTGGAGGTGGTGTCGCCCGACGGCACTCAGACCTTCCGTGGCAACGTGTTCGCAGCAGGAGTTTCCGTCACGGGCGGAGCGGCCGATACCCTGAACAACGTGGAGATG
>JAYVFX010001060.1:0-2021 GCA_043772795.1 Deltaproteobacteria bacterium | reverse complement strand
TGAACCGCAATGCCTGGACGACGTTGCAATTACGATGGCTGAAGGACCGACTAGAATGGTACGTCAACGGTGTACTTGCGTGGTCAACCAAAAATGCTCACCCGAATGATCCTATGGGCGTGCGGTTCAGTTTCTGGGCTCCGGAGGCGAAATGGATTGGGGTCTATGACCACGGATTACAGCCAGCGCTCTCACGTGCCCAGAATCGATCGTATTTCTTTGATATTGACTATGTCCGCGTTTCCAAGATTCCCTAAGTTGCCTGTCGGTTGAATACTCGCTGGTAGCTCAGCCGACATGAAATATTCCCACTGCATTTTCGGCATCTTTCTCCTTAGCCTCAATTGAGGCTAAGGAATGTCAACATGCTAGCACGCCAACATCCTTCTCACCCTCGCGGATTCCCATTCCACCAATCTATTCTCATTCGTTTTTCCTTGTTGCCAACAGCACGCGACCTTTGACACAACAACATCGAAAAGGTCACGTGCTGAAAGCCGGATTATCAGTTTGTTTGTATTTGTACGTCGTCCTCGTCAATGTGAATAAGCTGATAGATACGGAACTTTGCCATGGGGTCGCCTTTGAGGTGTGACCGCAGCCATAGGGATGCCCATTGCGCAACGCGGGAGATCGCTTCTGAAAAACGTGCTCAGTATGAAAACCACACCCGATCAATGGCGCGCGGTACACGCCCTACGGAGTTATCGCTAATGAACTTGCGAGATACGGTTCTAGCTATGGGACAAGGCTATCAGTTCTGACAGATCGCTAAGTCCTCAGTACAGACCTCTACAACCTCGTCGAGAGACCCTTCAAGCTGATAGATCCACCATTGCGCAACCGGATCATTCTTCAATTGCGCCCGGAGCCACAAGCCAGTCCACCGTGCTACGCGTGCAACAGCTTCGTTTTGGGACAAAGTAGGCTGGGAGAACTCAGGCTGTGGGGCAGGAGGGAAAAGAGGTGCAGGAGGTGCAGGAGGTACACAAGGATTATTCACGTCGCAATTCACATTGCAGATACCGTAGTGGTTAGCTCCTCCGATAGTGATGAGCCCGCGTGGGTCTTCGAGCGTTGGGTATGTACGATCCGCCTTCTCTGGTAGGGAAATACCATCGAGTGTCCCCTGCATAAGGGCAACGGCTACTCCTGAGGTGTTTAAATTGATTACAAAGTCTTGAGGAGCAGGGGGAGGAGGGGGAGGGTTGATTGGCACCACCAGATTGGTGCCATAGAAAACAGCGGCCTTGAGTCCGGCTGGGTGAGCGTATGGTCCCTCGCAGAACGGAGGCACTGGTACTGCGGCACACCCATCAAGTGCGGATGCGTACAAACCTGCGGCCCCACCAAATGAATGGCCGACGAGACCGACCGTGTTGGTATCAGCAGTGTATAACGGAGATGACAGGTTGTTATCTTCATTTTGTACCTGAACAAGTGCGTTAGAGACGACACTTGAGCCGCTAAAGAAACCGGTGAACACAGGAGCCGGCGGCAGACCAGTCGGAACACTACGAAAATGATTGGGAATAACCACCACGAAAAGGGAAAGTGCGAGACGGGTGCCAAACTGCGAGTAAAAGCTCTTATCAACTTGGGCGCCCTGTAAGACGACGACAACAGGGAAGGCATCTTTGAAAAACTTCCGGGAAGAGGCTGGAACGTTCGGGTAGTACACATCGGCCACATCATCGGGGAAGGGTGGTGTACCGGGAGGATGCGGTGCAGTGTTCGGCCAGGATAGCGTCGTAGTACAGACGGGTGCTAGCACCGGACAAGTCGTTGCTTCGACGTCACTTGACGTGATTACCGCAAGCGAACAGGCGACGAGACAAAAAGCTAACCAGCTACGTAACCATACTCTCTTCATACGATTTACTCCTGTCGGATAATTTTAGTTGCTCGGTCCCAAATGTCTGTAACGACGGATTGGGAGTGAGATTACAGTTAAGGAGGCACCTAAGTTTTTCCGTGAGAGATCCAATGAGTTGGAAACACGTGAGAAGAGAAAGCCTCAG
>JAYVFX010001059.1:0-3540 GCA_043772795.1 Deltaproteobacteria bacterium | reverse complement strand
AAAGCCGTCATACTGATGCACGGCGTCCATCATCAATTGCAGCGCGGGATCAATAACCGCCCGCGCTTCTTCGGGATCGAGCCCTTCAATCAACGCCGTCGACCCTTTGAGATCAGCAAACAGCGCGGTGATGGTCTTGCGTTCTCCGTCGGTTGCGCCCCGGGCTTCCAGCGCGGCTTGTTCCGCACGGATGCGTTCGGCCAGGTGGGGTGGTGTCCATTGGCCGGGAGCTCCTTCCTTTTCGCCTTTTCCCCCTTTCGCCTTTTCGCCCTCCGTATTGTCGTTTACCCGTTTATCCTTTTCCCCCTCCGTTGCCCCACCCGTCCACACCAGCCCACGGCCGTCTTCGTCAGCAGTCTCCGGATGCGCAAAAAGCAGCTCTTCCTTGAGGTCTTCCACATACGCGTCGTCCACCGCAAACCGCCGCTTTAAGCCTCGATACGAGACCCGTTTCTCTTGCCGCAGTAACTCGACAACCTGCCCCAGCACTTCATCGAACGTCATCGCCTCACCTCTGGGACTCTTTACTCCTGCCATGAGCGCAGTACAACACGTCTCTCTGCAAGTCAGGTTGCCCGCGGCTGTTGGCTTTTGTGTATCAACCACGTATCAATGGGATGGGACTGTCGTTAAGCGAAGCCGCTGAACGAATCCGTGACGTGTGCGTGAGAATTTCAGCGCTGCCCTGCCACGCTGCTGCCGGCATGCTGCTGCCGGATGTCACAAAAAGTGTACTATCTACGATCGCAATATCAACCCCCTACTCTTCTTCGGTTCGTAGCCGTCGCACCTACAGACAGAGAATTCACCTGTCGTCACATATGTTGTGTTTTCCCTTTGAGCTACTCTCATTGCATCGGGAGAGGTGATTTGCTAGCTCTTCTTGCCGATGGGCTCAAGTATTCGGTCATGAGGAGGCTGTTATGTCTGAACATCATTTGTGGTGGAAAACGCTGACTGTTATTGCGTTGGCAACCGTTGCGCTCTTAGCAGGAAGCCAAACACACGTCCAAGCTGACGAAACCTGCCAATCTCCGTATCTTCCTAAAATTACCGGCGCGGAAGACTACGTCTACATCTGGACCCTTGGCGATAAGGGGCTCGGTGACGGGTCAGACAAGCTTGTCACTATCGGTACAAATTCCAAACGACCCGATCAATACGGCAAAGTAATCTCCAGCGTCTCGGTCGGTGGTACACATGAGGCCCATCACGGTGGGTTTACCGACGATCGTCGCTACTTATGGCTTGGCGGTCTTGATGACAGTAAGATCTTCGTCTTCGACGTTGCGGCCAATCCTACTAAACCAGGCTTGGTCAAAACCATCGACACGTTCGTGCAGGATTCTGGTGGTGTCGTTGGGCCGCACACCTTTTATCCACTACCCGGTCGGATGCTCATTACCGGTCTCTCTAACGATAAAGATCACGGCGGCAAAACCGGCATGGTCGAATACAACAACGAAGGTAAATATATCCAAACCTATTGGATGCCTGCTGGTGCAGAATACGGTTACGATGTTCGGGTTCAGCCGCATCTCAACCGCATGCTAACGTCATCCTTCACCGGATGGAATAATTACATGATGGACTTCGGCAAGATGCTTGCCGATCCAGAAGCAATGAAACACTTTGGCAGCACCATGGTGATCTGGGACTTCCATGCTCGAAAGCCCATCCAGAATTTCGAAGTCCCCGGCGCTCCACTTGAGGTTCGCTGGGCACTACAACCACGACATCACTACGCGTTCACTGCCACGGCACTCACCTCGAAGATCTGGCTTGTCAATCAGAAAGAAGATGGCACCTTCGAGGCCAAGCCAGTTGCCGACATCGGCGATCCTAAAAAAGTTCCGTTGCCAGTGGACATCAGTCTTTCCGCCGATGATCAGTTCCTTTTTGTCAACACCTTCATGGATGGCACTTGCCGTGTGTATAACGTTGCCGATCCAACCACACCAAAGATGATTCACGAGCAAAAGATCGGCGCACAGGTGAATATGGTCTCGCAGTCGTGGGACGGGAAACGCGTGTACTTCACGACCTCATTGCTTACGAACTGGGACAAGAAAGGTGAAGCCAACGAACAATTCCTCAAAGCGTATACGTGGGACGGGAAAGCGCTCAAACACACCTTCACCGTAGACTTCAATAAAGAGAAACTTGGTCGTCCACACATCATGCACTTTGGGCAAGATCAGTTCTATAAGAATCAAATTTATACCGAACACGCAGTGCCAGAATCACAACGAGTCGCGATAAAGACCAAGTAACGGTATGTAGGGTGGGTACGGCCCACCCTTTTTCCCTACGAATCATCATGTCTACCCTCCCTCGCTTTGTTCTTAGCATTGTTCTCCTCCTAGCTCCTTTGTCTTCCTTGTCCCCTGCCCAAAACAACGCCTCTGCTCTTCAGGACGCCTTACAACCCCAATTCACTCCACCACCTCCAGGCACCTACACTCTGCCAACTATCGACACTGTCAGTGACCATTCGTTGCTCAATACCAATGGTACGCCAACCAGCTTCTTCACACTCACAGAAAACAAGATTGCCGTCGTTTCCTTCATGTATACCTCGTGTGCAGATGTCGGCGGTTGCCCGCTGGCTGCCGCCGTATTACATCAGCTCGATCATCTCCTTAGTCAACGCCCTGAAACAGCACGTCAGGTGACGCTCCTCTCAGTCAGTTTCGATCCAGAACGAGACACACCTGCGCGTATGGCTGAAACTCGTGAGATGCTCCAGCCCCATACCAATTGGCACTTTTTGACCAGTGCCAGCACAGCTGACCTTCAACCGGTCCTGACTGATTTCCACCAACCGATTGCCAAGTTGAGACAGGCCAACGGTGAGTGGAGCGGCCTCTTCCGTCACGTACTAAAAGTGTATCTGCTCGATCAGCACCACAACGTCCGCAACATCTACAGCACCGGACTCTTCAGCGCCCAGCTTGTCTTGAACGACATCGAGACACTTCTTTTAGAAACCAGCAAGCGCCCGACCACGAAAGAGTCACCATGAGCGCAGGCGGAGTTGTACGAAAGTCTATCTTTGCTCTCCTCCTTGCTCCTTGCTCCTTGCTCCTCGCTCCTTGCTTTCCCCCAGCCCCTAACCTCCAACCCCTAACCCCCGGCCCGGTCCCGCTCGGTCTCCCTAGTCCGTTACCAGTTCCAGCCGATAACCTGCTCACCCCGGAAAAGATCGCACTTGGCCGTCGCCTCTTTTTTGACCGCCGTCTGTCACATAACGACACCATGTCCTGCGCTATGTGCCATATCCCAACTCAAGGCTTCACCGTCAACGAAACGCGCTTAGCCGTGGGCATCAACGGACAATCGACTAAGCGGAATCCCCCAGCCCTGTATAACGTCGCGTACCTACGAGTGCTGTTTCACGACGGACGCGAATTTACGCTTGAAGACCAGGTCATCTCACCGCTGACCAATCCGGTCGAGATGGCAAATCCGTCAATGGGCTACGTGGTCAACAAAGTCCGAACACTTCCGGGTTACGAAGAACAATTTTACAGCACATTC
>JAYVFX010001058.1:0-9338 GCA_043772795.1 Deltaproteobacteria bacterium | reverse complement strand
ACTGCCACGTCACTGAGCTGTTCAGCGTGAAGCGCGTTATCTACTATTGACATGGTGTCTGGTTGCTGGTGTGTGAGCTTCACTAATCGCGCAATCTTTTCTCGCCCAGCCATTGGTGAGGTAATCAACACGCCGGAGATACCAGCGCTAACCAAAGCCTCGGCTTCACTAATGGTTGCAGCACACACCCCGACCGCACCAGCAGCCAGTTGGCGCTTGGCAATCTCTGGGCATTTGTGTGACTTGGCATGTGGTCGGAGATTGATACCGACCGTTTTCGTATAGGCGCTCATCTTGGCGATGTTCGCCTCAAGAGCATCAAGGTCAATGAGCAAAGCCGGAGTTGGTAGCTCTGCTTTGCTCAAGCCGATCAATGTTCGGGTATCGTCTTGTTGAGGCATGACGAAGTCCTCCTAGGGACTGACTCTACAGGCCATCCCAAAACCCGACCTCTGGATGCCCGCGCAGGCGGGCATCCAGGTTTCCGGGTTGGGAGAGGGTTAGGGATAGATTTTAGAACCCATTCGGTCGTGGGCAGCCACCGACCATCGCCAGTAACTCCTTCGCCACATGCAGCGTCGTACGGTCGTGCAGATAAGGGCCGACAATCTGTATCCCAACTGGCAAGCCATTCGACAAGCGCCCAACGGGCACTACCGTCGTCGGGAGATAACACGCACCCGCTGGCGCCATCCACGACACCATGTCCCAGTATGGACGGGGCTCACCAGCGACGGGAACTGTGCGGCCAGCTTGCGGCTCTGAGTGATCATGTTTGATCGCCGCGCACGGCATCACTGGTAGTAACATAATATCCCAGCTCTGGAAGAACTCCTCCCATTGCTTACGCATCTGCAACCGACGCTCGTTGTAGCTGAGCCACTCACGGTGACGCATCGCCAGCAAGCGACGGGTGCGCGCCACAGCAGTATTTCCTTCCGCCGTAGCAAACACTTCAATTTTGTCGCGCGCTGTCCCCCCTGACAACGCCGACTGTAACAACGCAAGAAACGTATCGACAACTTTCTCTAACGTGAACCCTGGACGAGCAGTCAGATCCACCGACGCTCCTGCTGTCGCGAGAGACTGTGCCGCCTTCTCCAACAACGTTCTCACTTCTGGTTCTACCTTACAGCGCGGATCGTCGAGCCAGGCAGCGATGCGATACTCACGTAGCGTTGCTCGTCTGGGCTTTGGAAGTTCGAGTTTCCATGCCGGGCCGTCCCAACGATTCGGTCCAGCCATAATGTCGAGCCCTAGCTCGAGATCTTCGACTGTGCGTGCCATCGGACCAACAACAGCTAAGTCGGCCAGCGTGAGCGTCCCCGGCGGGCCAGGAATCTGGCCGTGGGCCGGAACAATACCATAGCTGGGCTTATGCCCAACCACACCAGACATGTGCGACGGCAAACGAATCGACCCACCAATATCGCTGCCGATCTCAAGCGGTGTAAAACCGCACGCCAGCGCAGCCGCCGACCCACCCGACGAACCACCCGGGGTGCGCGTCGGATCATAGGGGTTGTTGGTCGTGCCAAAGACCTCATTGTAGCTCTGCAAATCGCCAGCGTAGATCGGCAGATTGGTTTTACCGAAGATGATCGCACCAGCGTCACGCACGCGCGCCACCGGCCAGGCGTCTTCTGGCGGAATAAATTGTGAGAGTTCCGGCGCACCTGACGTGGTTCGCATTCCTTTGGTCTGTAATGAATCTTTAACCGTCATGGGTACGCCATGCAGTGCGCCCTGCCCTTCGCCACGGGCGAGCGCCGCATCAGCAGCATCGGCTTCGCGTCGGGCGCGCTCGGCATCGATGGTCACGACGGCGTTAATGGACTTGTCCAACTTCTCCACTCGTGCCAGAAAATAGTCCACCGCTTCGCGGCTCGAAAGCTTCCGCTGACGAATCCTCGCAGCAATCTCGATAGCACTGAGATACGCAAGTTCAGCCATAATACCCTCTCTTTCCTAGCCGATACCTACCACTATCCCTTCAACTTGGGAACCGTGAGGCGATTGCTGAACCCTTCTTGTCGCGGTCGTGCTGGTGGCGCCGGACGCGCTGGTGCTGCTGGGCGTGCGGGTACGACATTCGGTCCTGGCGTCGGCGCGGCACCATCACGCATCGACAAGGATATCCGCTTGCGCGCCGCATCTACTTCAAGCACGGTCACCATCACTTTTTGTTGTACTTTCACGACATCATGCGGATTCTTGACAAACTGATTGGCCAACTGACTGATGTGCACGAGTCCATCTTGATGCACACCAATATCGACAAACGCACCGAAAGCCGTGACGTTCGTGACCACACCCGGAAGTTTCATCCCCGGTTTCACATGGTCGAGCTTCTCAACTCCGTCAGTGAAACGCACGATCTCAAACTGCGCCCGCGGGTCGCGACCCGGTTTGGCGAGTTCGAGCAGAATGTCATTGAGTGTCGGCAAGCCAACATCATTCGTGACATACTTCGCGAGCACAATCTGCTTGCGCAACGCCTCCTCGCGCAGCAAATCACTCACTGTGCACTGCAGATCTTTTGCTATGGCTTCGACGACCGGATAACGCTCAGGATGCACGGCACTCGCATCAAGCGGGTGCTGCCCATCACGAATACGCAGGAACCCCGCCGCTTGCTCAAACGCTTTAGGTCCAAGGCGGGGCACTTTGCGCAGATCATGACGCGACACAAACGGCCCGTTCGCATCGCGAAAGGTCACAATGTTCTGGGCCAACTGCGGACCAAGTCCTGACACATAGGTCAGGAGTTGCTTACTGGCAGTATTGACCTCGACGCCAACGCTATTCACGCAACTCATCACTACGTCATCAAGGCGCTGCTGCAGCGCAGTTTCATCGACATCGTGTTGATACTGTCCGACACCAATCGACTTGGGATCAAGCTTCACGAGTTCAGCCAGTGGGTCCATAAGTCGCCGCCCAATCGACACTGAACCCCGCACAGTCAAGTCGTGATCAGGAAATTCCTCGCGGGCAACATCCGATGCCGAGTAGATTGATGCTCCACTCTCATTCACCATCACCACCACGATCGATTGCGGTAGGTTGAGGTGGCGTACAAAGGTCTCGGTTTCGCGACTCGCAGTCCCGTTACCAATGGCAATCGCCTCAATCGGAAACTTCTCACACACTGTGCGCATGGCAGTGGCCGCTTCCGCCGCCTGCCGTTCGCCGGAGTGGGGAAAGATAGTCGTCGAGTGCAGGAGTTGTCCTTGGCGACCAAGAATAACCACCTTGCAGCCCGTACGAAAACCAGGATCAAGCGCCAGCACCATCTTTTGTCCTAATGGTGACGCGAGCAAAAGCTGCCGCAGATTATCAGCGAAAACAGTGATCGCCGCTTCATCTGCGCGTTTTTTGCTGAGCAGCCGCGTTTCGGTTTCGATCGATAACGAGAGGAGGCGTTTGAAGCTGTCCTGTACAGCCATCGCCACCTGTTCAGCCGCGGCGTTTTTCGCTTTGACGAAATGCCGCGTTAACCATCCGACGGTGTCTTCTTCCAGTACGCGCACACGTAAGATGAGAAATTCCTCTTTCTCCCCGCGTCGCATCGCCAACACGCGATGTGAAGGAGCCGTGGTGACGGGTTCTTGCCAATCGAAGTAATCAGAGAACTTACTTCCTTCAGCCTCTTTTCCCGGAATCACTTGCGAGTGGAACACTCCTTTAGTGAGATACATTTCACGCAACCCTTCTCGCGCTTGGGCGTCTTCACTCACCCACTCCGCCATGATGTCGCGTGCCCCAGCTAAGGCTTCGGTTTCTGAGGGAACTTCTTTCTCCGGGTTCACAAACGCCCGAGCCTCAGCCATTGGATCAACCGCCCCTTGCTCCCACAAAATCTGGGCCAACGGTTCCAAGCCCCGCTCTTTGGCGATAGTCGCACGCGTGCGGCGTTTCGGACGGTACGGTAGATACAAATCTTCTAACGTCGTTATCGTCTCTGCCGCCATAATTTTGGCTTGTAACTCATCCGTCATTTTTCCTTGCTCGGTGATCGACTTGACGATCGCCTCGCGTCGCTTATCGAGTTCTTCCAACTGCGCCAGTCGGTCGCGAATCGACGTGATTGCCACCTCGTCCAAACTGTCAGTGACTTCCTTGCGATAGCGCGCAATGAAAGGAACCGTGGCATCTTCAGCCAACAGTGCTGCTGTGGCCTCCACTTGTTTCGGAAAAACGTTGAGTTCTTGGGCGATAAGAGAAATATGTTTGGGATTCATAAGCAATCGCATTCTACAGTTTTATAGTATCGTTCCACCCAACCCTGAAAGGGCTGTTGATGGTAGCCGGGGGATTTATCCCTCGGAGAAAAAGAAGATCATTATCTTTACCACGTATCAATACACGGGCGCTTCTTCCCTTGCCGCGGCAACGGTGGTGGCGCAGCTCGCAACGCGGCCATGATCAACCGGCGGGATTCCAGGGGATCAATCACATCATCAATCTCAAAGTGTGAGGCGATGTTCAGACCTTTGCCGTGCTCGTATGCTTTGGCCACCATCTTGTCGAACAGTGCCTTGCGCCCGGCTGGATCTTCAAGTGCCTCAAGTTCTTTGCGGAATCCCAGCTTCACCGCACCCTCCAGGCCCATACCGCCAAACTCACCGGTCGGCCACGTGACCGTAAAGATCGGCGCCTTGAAACTTCCGCCTGCCATCCCTTGCGCGCCCAGCCCGTACCCTTTCCGCAGCACGATCGTGAAGAACGGCACGGTCAGGTTGGCACCGGTCACGAACAAGCGACTGCAATGCCGCACTAATGCCGTCTTCTCGACCTCCGGGCCAACCATCATTCCCGGGGTATCGCAGAGAAACAGCAGCGGAATATCGAACGCATCACAGAGCTGCATGAAGCGCGCGGCCTTGTCGGCGCCGTCGCTGTCGATCGCCCCGGCAAGATGGGTGGGATTGTTGGCGATCACGCCCAGCGGGCGCCCTTCAATGCGGATAAAGGCTGTCACCATGCCGAGACCAAACTGACGCCGGATCTCCAGAACTGATCCCGTATCAGCTAAAGTGTCAATTACTTTACGGACATCATAAATGCGCAGGCGATTCTCAGGAATAATAGTACGTAACAGCCGCTGGTCAGCACACTCCCAGTTACTGACTGGCCCTTGAAAATACGACAGATACTGTTTCGCAACTCCCACCGCTTCGGCTTCATCCGCCACCGCGATGTCCACCACCCCGTTGGGCACTTGCACGGACATCGGGCCGACTTCCTCTGGACGGAAGACGCCTAAGCCCCCACCTTCGATCATCGCCGGACCGCCCATACCGATATTGGAGTTCGCCGTGGCGATTACCACATCACAACATCCCAAGATCGCCGCATTACCAGCAAAACAACGACCAGAATTAATACCGATCAACGGCACTAAGCCGCTCAATCGTCCCCAATAGTGAAAGGCCATCACATCCAGTCCGGCTGGGCTGATCCAGTCTGTATCTCCCGGACGGCCACCACCACCTTCAGTGAAGAAGACCACGGGCAGGTGTAAACGTGCCGCCAATTCAAACAGGCGGTCTTTCTTAAGGTGATTCTTGAAGCCTTGAGTTCCAGCCAATACCGTGTAGTCGTACGACATGAGAATACAACCCGCACGGTCTTCACCCACCAGCGCACCATTGACACGACCAATGCCCGCGATCATGCCATCAGCAGGCGTGCGCTTCATCAAATCATCCAGGGTGCGACGTGACCGTTGCGCGGCAATCACCAACGACCCGTATTCTACATAGGAGTCTGGATCACATAGGTCATTGATATTCTCACGGGCAGTACGTTGGTGAGTCTTACGGCGGCGTTCCGCAGCGTCAGGTCGCTGCGCGTCAAGCGTTAGGCTGTGACGTTGAAACACTTCGGCAAGATCTGGTCGAATGAACTCAAGATTCACCAGAGTCGTACCCGCATCTGTCGCCGCAGCCACCTCAGCTTCCTCTATAAACACGAGCGGATGGCCCTCGAAAATTGTGTCACCTTTTGTCACCTCAATGCGCCGTACGACACCGCTACGATCAGCATGGATGACATGCTCCATCTTCATCGCTTCCATGATCAGCAGTTGTTGACCGTGGCGCACGCTGTCGCCTTCCTGCACATCAACCGAGACAATGGTTCCTTGAATTGGTGCAGCAACCGCAATGGTATTCTCCGGTCCGACGATTGAAGAATGGACTGGCGGCAGGTTTGCCGGTGCGCCAGTCGCTCCCTCCACAACGCCACTCTCTCCCTTGCCATGCGCTAACACTGCCAACGGATCAATCGTCGCTAGCTTGACGCTAGCGCGGGTTGGCGAGGCCGCCGGTTCAAAGAACAGCCGTTGGTGATTGCTTGCCCCCTGCGCCACCAGTTCAGCCGCATGGTCATCGACAAAACGCGTATAGACTCGGTTGGCGACAACGTCAGGGTGCTGCAGTACGCTTTGCAAAAACGGAATGTTGGTTGCTACTCCCTCGATCTTAAACTCACACAGTGCGCGATATGCCTTGCGCGTAACATCAGCAAAATTCGCCGAACTAGAATGGGTAATTACCTTCGCCAGTAATGAGTCGAAGCTCACGCTCGTGCGATAGCCAACGTAACCGAAGGAATCGACGCGAATACCGGGACCAGAGGGAGGCTCAAACGCGGACAGTGTCCCACCTGCTGGCCGCACTGTACCGTCAGCATTCATGGTCTCCATGTTGACGCGCACTTGGATGGCGAAGCCACGTGGTTCAGCAATCTGGCGTTGCTGCAGGCTAAGGTCGCTGAGCGACTGACCCGCCGCAAGGCGAACTTGCGTTTGCACAAGATCAATACCCGTGACTTCTTCTGTCACTGTGTGTTCGACCTGCAAACGGGGATTGGCCTCAATGAAAGAGAAAGTTTCGGACCCAGCAGTATCGACCAGGAACTCAAACGTACCTAAGCTGTTGTATTGCACAGCCGCAGCCATACGCACCGCCGCCTGGGTAAGTCGTTCTCGCAGTGCGGACGACAAACCAGGCGCTGGTGCCACCTCAATAATTTTCTGGTGACGCCGTTGGATACTGCACTCGCGTTCACCCAGATGCGTCACCGCGCCAGTGCCATCGCCAAGAATCTGCACTTCGATATGACGAGCACGGGGAACTAACTGTTCCACATAGACGTCACCGTTACCGAACGACTGTAGCGCTTCCGATTGGCAACGCGCATACGCCTCATCGATCTCTTCCACGCGGTATACGGCACGCATACCGCGACCACCGCCACCAGCCACAGCTTTCATCATCATCGTGCCACCGCTTCCGAGTGACGCCAGAAACGCACGCGCATCCTCAAGGCTCGTTGGACTTGACGTCCCACGTTGCACCGGCACGCCACACCGTTGTGCCAGCGCTCGCGCCTGCACTTTGTCACCGAACAGTTCGAGGATCTCCACCCGTGGTCCGACAAAGGTAAGGCCTTCCTCCACGCAACGACAGGCAAAGCGCACATTCTCACTCAGAAACCCATAGCCAGGGTGAATCGCATCACAGCCAGTATCTTTAGCAACGGCAATGATCGTATCGATATCGAGATACGCCGCTACGCCTTTGCCGCGTAACGGGCGAGCGTCGTCAGCTTTACGGGTGTGAAGCGACGGCGCATCATCCTCAGAAAACACCGCCACCGTACGAATGCCGAGTTCAGCGGCAGCGCGCATAATACGAATGGCAATTTCGCCACGATTGGCGATCAAGAGACTTCTCAAATTCATTGGTTCTATTTCCTGTGACAGTATCCAAAGGAACTACGGCTAAACGATCTGTACAAAAATGCAAGAGGAAGGAATCCGAAAGCCCCCTTTGGAAAAGGGGGCCGCACGAAGTGCGGGGGACTTTTGCACCGTAACGGTGCAGCAGTGTAGCGTGCGCTGTGCGCACGATTCCTTAACTATTTCAGAAGTCAGTCACGTTGAATACAGAAGGACGTAGGTTCCTTTGTGAAACCTTTGAAGGCGAGTGATGCAATCGCGTGTTGTCTTGCATACCTGGCGGCGCCGTAATACAGTGCTCCAATGAAAACATTGACTATGCGATTGCCCGAGTCGCTTGTCGCCGAGATCGAAGTGGAATCGCGCGGACGCAGGTGTTCAAAGTCCGACATCGTTCGCGAACGCTTGCAGCGCGCTGCTCGACCCACGGCGCGTCAGTCTACACCGCTTGACGCCATTGCCGATCTTATCGGCTCAGTCGATGGCTTACCCGCCGACCTGAGCGCGCGAAAGAAACACTACTTGAAAGACACGGGCTATGGCCAGAAACGTGCTCGTTGACGCTGGTTTTCTCGTGGCGCTGCTCAGCCGTCGCGACTCCCACCACCAATGGGCAGTGACGCAAGCGCCTGGTCATGCTCTCCCCCTGGCGCACCTGCGAAGCCGTCCTGTCTGAGGCCTTCCATCTGCTGGGCCCACGCGGGATGCCTGGACTCAGCGCGCTGCTTCGCCGCCAGGTCCTGAGCGTCGCTTTCGACCTCGACAACGATGTGGACTCGGTGCTGACGCTCATGCAGAAATACGCAAACGTCCCTATGAGCCTCGCCGATGCTTGCCTCGTGCGTATGACTGAAATACTTGCCGATCCTGTCGTTCTCACGACCGATTCCGACTTTCGCATTTACCGCCGCCACAGCCGCCAGGTAGTCCCCTGTGTGATACCAGCGGCGTAGCGTACGCTGTGGGCGCACGAATCCTTCCTAATAACCCCTCAAGCGTGTCATTTAGAACGCACCTTGTTTAAATCTAAAGGCCCAGTTCGGACTGTAGCTTGGTCTCCTGACGGCTCCCGTCTCGCGGCAAGCTCTCGTGAGCTTGCACTACAAGTTTGGGACGCCATTAGTGGCGACGTCCGAAATCGTGCTTTTCCAAGTAGCGAGCCGGCATCTAGCGTGGTGTGGTCACCCAACGGAACTCTGTTAGCCCTTGATAAAGTAGATCACACAGTACGTATCTGTGACTTTCATCACTTTCTTCACCAACTGCGTGGACAATGTGGCCTGGGACCACCGGGTATGACAAGCGGACATATTATGAGATTGAGTTGAAATAGATTAACTCGTGAACAGGGCGCACGCTGCGAGGATCGGATTCCCGCCTACGCGGGAATGACAGAACGTCATACCCTCTTAGAACACCCACTTCACCATCGGCTGCGGCACATACTCATCAGCGCCATCAATGTAAAACTGATTGTGAATATAGCGAAATTCTACGCCAAGGAAGAGATGACTCTCGTATTGCAGTAACTTGCCGACATCAAGTAACAGTTGCGTGTCGCTGAAAACCGTCTCCACGAAGGTGCCTT
>JAYVFX010001057.1:0-2835 GCA_043772795.1 Deltaproteobacteria bacterium | reverse complement strand
ACCACCGGCCCTTCCTGACAAGCTGTGAGTAACACAGCTAGGTCTTCCGGTTGTGCATTCCCCCAATCTGCGGCTTCATGTGGATTACGACCCATCTCTTTGACCGCAGCGACGGCATCCTCGACGGAGAATCCACGACCGGCCACTAGCCATGCGGCCAGCACATGCCCGGCCCGTCCACGTCCACCTTGGCAGTGCACGACTACGGACTCGCCTTTTTCGTCAGACTCTTTAAGAAAGGGTAGAATCCGTTCTTTGAGTAAGCCGACATCACACAGATGATAATCCGGGATCGGTGCCCAACACACATTCTGTGTGCCAAACTCGCGGGCGTATGCGGCTAACAGGTCTTCTTTATACGCTTTGAGTTGTTCCTCGTGCAGGAGACAGCAGATGCGACGCATGCCGTGTTCGCGCATATAAGCAATCCAGTCACTAATGCGCAGCAAAGAGTAAGCGGGTCCCTGTGCCCCGTGGACGATCGGTTCGTTTTTGCCAGCAGGTCCTAAGCGGAATTTATGCATGCAGGTCCTTTACTATTTCTTCCTATCTGGGATGCGCTGCGTCTCTATCCACGGGCATAAATGCCCGTGCTACAAAACGGCGCCGGACAAAATCCGGCTTAAAGCCCCATTTATGGGGCGCTGTAACTGTAGCACGGCGATTCATCGCCGTGTTGGGAGGAAGGGCTATTACGCCCAGATGGCATCCTCATCCATCAACGAAATCCCAAACGCACTCTTGCCTAAAAATTCTAGCGTTTCGTCACTATCGAATGGATGGAAAAGCCCGGCTCGCACATCGCGATAGTAGCGTTCCAACGGGAAGCGTTTGTAATACGACACCCCGCCCACAGCGCGCATTGCCAAATCGACGACACGTGAGGAATTCTCAATCGCGACCATACGCGCGGCAACACTCTTTCGTGTCCAGCTCCGCGGCTCTTCAGTCTCGACCTCAGCCGCTGCTTTCCACATCACTGCGCGTGCAGCTTCAATCAAGACCTCCATCTCGCCAACTTTATTGTAGACACTCGGAAGATGACTCATAGGTTGCTTCAAGGGAAAGCGGGGTCGATCTTTCATGAACTCGACCACAAAGTTACGTGCGGCGATAGCAATACCGATGTACGGTGCACCGATGGTAAAAGGCGCACGAATAAACAGATTCGTCACTCCACCACGCGTGAACACTGGACGTTGCAACACCACCGCCGATTCAGGAATAAACGCGTCTTTAAGTTCCGCTCCACGTGAAGCAGTTGCCCGCATGCCCATGGTGTACCAGTCGTCTTTGAAGGTCACACCAGGTGTTTCTTTAGGTGGAATGAAGAACGTAACGATCGTCGGCCCCTGCGGTGCTTTCTCCCAGGTGGCCTCGGCGAAATAGAGATCCATGGCAATGCTCTGAGTGCCAAAGATTTTACGACCATTGACGACCCAGCCACCATCTTTCCGTTCAGCAATGGCACGGGGTCGTAGCACTGGTACCGCGTTATCCGGTTCCGAGCCCGTGCCCCCACAGATCAAACGGCCACTGGCGATTTGTCGTAGTTTTGTTTCGATTTTTGGATCTTTGTTAGTACGCCATAAGTCGATTAACAAACCCATGACGTTAAAGTGCATGTTGATGGCTAACGCCGTTGCGCCACAGCCTTGCGCCAGGCGCTCCTGGGCTTTAATGCGCTGCAACATGGTTGCGCCGAGTCCACCGAGTTCTTCTGGCATGGTGAGCAGTGTATAGCCACTTTCACGCAGCCGCGCGTAGTCCTCATATGGAAACGCTGCTTCTTCGTCGTACTTCGCCGCCCGCGGGGCGAATTCATCAGCCAGGGTTGCAGCTAGATCAATAAATCGTTGTTCACGTTCGCTATGGAGTTGTTTCATGACGATCCCCTCTCGTGCATCGGCATAGCTGTAGAGGGCTTGTTTTGTCAACGGTGAGGCGTGGAACCTCAACGTTTCGAGTGTTCAGGTGCTGACTCAGGTGTAGAATTTGTATGGACTCACCCCCGGCTCCGTTCGTTCTGGGCCTACCCTGAACCTGACGAAAGGGCTGTCGACAGAATGTACGATTGCAAGGCTCGGCCACTTGAAGGCCTTCTCAAAGACCCGCCTTGTTCGTCTGATGCTCGCATGGTACGCCCATAGACATGATGGCCGCAGACAAACAACTTGAGCAACTTCTCAGCGAAGCTCGAGAAGATAGCGAAATCTTAGCTGTTTTGCTGTTTGGCAGTAATGCACGCGGTGAGCAGACTGCTGCTTCTGACGTGGATGTGTGTTTGCTCCTCCAGCCGAGAAAGTATGATCCACTCGCACTGTCTCGCAAGAAGTTAGCCTATCTGCAAGGGAACGATCTTGACGTCCATGTCTTCCAACAGCTTCCCCTCTATATCCGGCAACGAGTGCTGAAGGAGGGGCGAATCTTATTTGCGAGAGATCTCGATGCACTCTATGCGCTAGCTTTTCGTACGGCGCAAGAATTTGAAGACTTTAAGCCCATTTACCGTGCGTATCTCGCCGAGGTGGCTCGTGCTGGATCGTGAGCGAATTCTGGCGAAACTTGATGAGTTGGATGGATACGTACGTGATTTGAAGACTATCGCGCCTCCCACAAATGAAAGAAACCATGCGAAAGATGAAAGGGTTCAGGAATATCCTGGTCCACGAGTATGGGTACGTTGACGATGCAATCGTGTATCAGACCGTGACGACTAAGCTTAACGATTTTGCTGAGTTCAAGAAAGAAATTCTTGCTGCGCTTCAGAAGCTGTAAGAATCTGGGCTCTGGTCTTGCATTCACACATCTGACGAGCTCTGACTTTCTCTTGCC
>JAYVFX010001056.1:0-2823 GCA_043772795.1 Deltaproteobacteria bacterium | reverse complement strand
AAAAAGGGCAGGCCATCGCTGCCGCAGCGGCGGTCTTCCTGCTACTTCTGGGTGGAGGACTTTGGGCGAAGCAGTCGTACGATAAATCTTTTGCTGAGGAGCAAGCCAAACGCATCGCAATGGAGACGGAACTGAAAACGAAAAAAGAGGAGGACGCTAAGCGTGTCGCGGTCGAGCAGGAACGAAAACAAAGAGAAGAAGAAACTCGAAGAGTAGAGGAAAAGGCAAAGCATGAAGCCGAAGCTGAACGTCTAGCGAAGGAGAATAAAGAGTTAGCTGACCGACTCCAAGCGGCAACACGGCAACCCAGAGTTGCTCCTACCCCTACGCCTGTTGATCCCGAGGTTGCGGAGATGGAGCGGGAACGGCGTCGTGTTGAGGCGAAAGCTCGGGCGGAAAAAGCTGCGGAAGACGCTGAGGTAGCGAGAGCGCGGCGAGAAGAGCGGGCGCAATTAGCAGCAGAGCGACGACGAGAAAAGGACAAACAACGAGAAGAGGCGGAAGGACGCAAGGCACAAGCGGCCCCTTCCTCCCCTTCTGGTTCGAGTTCCTGGGGCGTGATCGACTCTCTAACAGATACGGCATGCAAATTTTTGGGCACGTGTGATTCCCGCTTCCGGTCGCCTGCACAAAAGTAACAAGAGCAGACATGCGCTTGTAAGGGAGCCGGTCGAAATTGGCGACTGTCTATGGGCAAAATCATCTCCCACCAATACGAAGAACTCTCTCAGCTCGGCCAGGGCGGACAAGGGATGGTATACAAAGTCCGCCACACAGAGCGTGACACCATCCTGGCGTTGAAGGCCTTGCCGTTCTATTTACTTGACAGTGAAGAAGCCGTTGCCCGCTTCGAGCGCGAGGTCGCAGTTTTGCAACGGTTGCACCACCAGAACATCGTACGTGTATTTGACAGTGGTCACGACGAAACATTGCAGTTGCGCTACTTCGTAATGGAGCACATTGAGGGCAAGTCACTCAAGCAGTATCTAAAAGAACGAGGTGCGCTGCCGCTACCTGAGATGTTAGAAATTGGTTCTCAGATTGCACGTGCGCTTGTCTACGCGCATCGACAGAGCCCACCGGTGATTCACCGTGATATTAAGCCCGCGAATATTATGGTTGAAGAGCCGTCACAGCGAGTGGTGGTATTGGACTTTGGGATTGCCAAACAACTTGGCGGTGGAGACAAGTTCAAAACGAAAACCGGAGCTATGCTAGGGACGGTGAAATACTGCGCTCCTGAGCAGCTCACACAAAAGGAAATCACCGGTAGTGTCGATGTCTATTCCCTGGGGCTGGTGATGTATGAAATGGTCACCGGGACCCAGTTCTTTACTGGCCGTGACGAATACACCGTAATGGCAAAAGTCGTGGACCCCGCGCAAGAGAACGAGCCGGTTTTCGCTGCTGCGGTTCCTTCCGCGCTTGCGGACCTTATTAGAAAAACTATCGCGAAATCACCCGAGAATCGCTACCTTAACATGCTTGAGTTTCTGAAGGACCTCGAAGCATACCGGCGCAGTGTAGATGAATCACCAACGATTGTTCTGCCTGTAGCGGGCTCAGGAAAGGGTCTTCCGAAAGAATCAGGTGTCGATCCTGTTGGCCTGAAAGACCAGTACCAGTCGGCAATGCCTCAAGAAGAGCGCGAGCGGCAAAGGGACATTATCACGCCAAAACCCCAGTTGGCGGAAACGGGAGAACCACTGAGGCCACGTAAAGTAGACTCGTTGCCACCGCCAGAGCAAAAATCCCCGCTCTTTACCCCAGAAGGAAAGCTGAATCGGATACGTTTCACACCTGAGGCCTTTCGCACCCTTGTGACTACGACCGGCGACAGCCACTGCGTGGGAGACTCCCGTATCGCTGTATTCCACTTGTTCATCAGTTTAACGCGCGGGCCCTTTCTAGGAGAGTTTTATCAATATGTGAGCAGACGCACCGGTAAAGAGATGAACGCTCAACTTAAAGTGCTACGAGGACTGGTGCGACAATCCTATCGTCGACCAATCGTGGAAGAACGGCTTATTGTTCGTGAACTCCACTACGCAGACCTTGAGAGTGAGATGGTGACACTTCTCAATGCGGCTGCTCTTCTAGTTCGACCAGGGACCGTGGCAGAGAGACATTTACTGAGCGCCTTACTTGGCGATGTTCCTAGAGGTCTGCGAGCGATCTTGCTAGAAAGTGGTATAACGCTCGCGAACCTTCAAAGATATGCGAAAGAAAAGGGTGGCTAATTCTCCAAAGAGGAAGGGAACGGACACGAAACGTATGCGTAAGCGGTTTTTCTATGTTTGGTTATCCTTATGTAGTGCTCTGTTGTGGGGGAATATCATGGGCTGTGGTCCGACAACAAAAGTCAGCCCTCCTCCGTCTCCTCCTAAAGGATCTCCACCGCAGGAAAAAATTAAGCTCATTGTTCTACGACTAGAAAATGCCACGAAAGAGGGGGATACCGATAAGAGCCGTGCAGAGGATCGCTTATTTGGCAATGGCATCAAGACACAGCTGGTGAAAGCTCTTGAGCAAACTGAAGGATTCACTGTTGTGAACAATACCGGCCCGAGGGAAGTCTTACTACGAAGAACGTTCACACCTTCAGGAGAAATAAATAGAGAAGTGAAAGAGCACCTGGGTTCACTCGCAGATGCGGAATTGATCGTTGCCGGAGCATTGACGACATATCAACTGAGCAGAGAGAGTAAGAATACTGGCATTGAGGCGGACCCAGTGTTCCGTGAAACGCAAGTGAGCACAGTTGCGCTTGATGGTATTGGCGATACCGCTAAGAGGGTTTTCGGCAACCTAAAGTCGGCTGGG
>JAYVFX010001055.1:0-1845 GCA_043772795.1 Deltaproteobacteria bacterium | reverse complement strand
GTGATCTGCCGTACGCGTGCGAAGCGAGTTACAGTCACGATCCGAAAGACTTTTTTGGTCCGACGCGAGTTGTTGGTCGCCTCCCGGATCTAACGAGCGGGAAAGATCCGCAGTATTTGCTAGGTCTTCTGCAAACCGCTGCAACATATAAGACCCCGGCGCTTACGGACTATCAACGGTTTTTTGGTATCTCGGCGCAAGTCTGGGAGGACTCTACCAATCTCAGCCTACGCACAACATTTGGAGGGGGGGCTCGTGGTAAGATAGTCCCGCGGTCGAGCGCCAAATAGCCAGCTGTACAGTTGGGGAATCTCTCCCATTTTATCAACTGTCATGGGGCTCCGTCTTCCGCGCAATTTTTCGGACAGCCCGCAAATGGAACACATGAGTATCCAATCGCTCTGGATGCGGGTTACATTGCTGGGAAAATAAAGGCAGGCACGGTCGTGGCAGCCGAATGCTGTTATGGAGGGGAACTCTATGATCCATCAACTGCACAAGGACAGATGGGGATCTGCAACACGTATCTGGCTAATCAAGCCTACGGCTTCTTTGGCAGTACCACCATTGCCTATGGCCCATCTTCGGGAAACGATAACGCTGATCTGCTTTGTCAGTATTTTCTTCAAAGTGTATTGCAAGGAGCCTCTATTGGGAGGGCAGCATTGGAGGCTAGGCAGAAGTTCCTCCAGGTAGCTTCTATGTCGGACCCCTTCAACGTGAAAACGATTGCGCAATTTAATCTGTATGGAGATCCTGCTCTTTCACCAATTCGTGCGGTTGCTCCGCATGCGATGCCCGCTCCAGACGGGACACCGAAGGGTGGTCGCATCGCCACAGCACGAATGGAACGCACCGAGCGTCGACGAGATCTTTTTCTGAACGGCCTGAGCCTTGGTGATAGTCAGTCACTCATTACACGCGTAAAAGCAGCGCCTTCGACATCAGTACAAGAAGCGTTACGGAAGACTGCCCGTACCCACCAGATGACGCCATCAGAGATTTTGACATTTGACGTGCAGCCGCCTGCCAGTACGAAGTCACTGCCGAAAGGCCTAGGAAAAGAGCCAGGCCTTCCGACTCGCGTCCATGTTGTTTTTGCGGGAGGAACAAGAAAGTCGCCTACCGAGACTACGACAACGAAATCAAAAGCTGCTCCTACCCGCAAGGGGACCGATGCAGGTATTGTGAAGATCGAAGCGTTAGTGGTCCGTGAAGTGAACGGCAAAATTATCTCTGCGACAAAAGTTGTGAGCAGATAGTAGGCTGTGGAACGTGGGCATTTCTTGCTATTATTTGCGCATTCAAGGAGTTCCCACGATGGAAACACATGAGTATACGGGTATGGTAACGAAAGGGCCCTTTGGGACCGGCTCGAAGAGCGAGCGCGAGGCTATCTATATGAGACGTGGTCATAAATCGTAAGTTATTGAATTGACAAGAAGAGCGCGTGCCGGACTTGCCAGCACGCGTGCGCCTCCCCAACATTTCAGTACTCAACTCAAAGCCGAGGAGGTACTGCGAATGATAAGCGGGGACAGCATTCTTGTCAGCTTGGTGCACTTGGTCGAGGCCTTGCCGTTTCCTCCGCCCCCTGTTCAGCGTAAGCGGGGCCGCCCACAAACCTACTCCGATCAGCTGCTCGTTAAAGCTTTGGTGGTCATGATCATTCGGCGCTTGTATACCGCGTGGGCCCTGCTGGCCTTTTTGCAACAAGACGATCCGGTTGTGGCCCCACTGCGTCCGCTGCTGACCGAACACGGTCAGTTCCCCACCCGCCGGACTTGGGAACGGCGCTTGGCCGCGTTGCCCCCGACCTTGCCCGGCCTCATTGGGCGGCTCGGG
>JAYVFX010001054.1:0-7700 GCA_043772795.1 Deltaproteobacteria bacterium | reverse complement strand
GCAACGTTTGGCGGCTCCTGGATGTTCATCCTCATCTTTGCCGCCATCCTGCTTGCGTGGGTGCTGCTCAATTCTTTTATTCTTGCGCGTCGTGGCGATTCATTCGATCCCTACCCGTATATTTTGCTCAATCTCTTCCTTTCCATGCTGGCCGCCATTCAAGCCCCAGTAATTTTGATGTCACAGAGTCGCCAAGCGGCAAAGGATCGGGTGGACGCAGCCCATGACTACGAAGTCAATTTGAAAGCGGAGCTGGAAATTCTCAGTTTGCATGAAAAGCTGGACGAGTTGCGTGAGAAGAAATGGGAAGCCTTACTTGTGCTGCAACAAGAGCAAATGCAATTGTTGACACAGCTAGTGAAAGAGCGGGGAGGGGGAGCTGAGGCCCCGAAAAACACTGAAAGCGCCAAGGCGGGCAAGTAGGATTCCAGCAATAGTCAGATGTGTCTTGTTAAGTGTTTCTCTTGAGGCCTTTCCTAGGGGGTCTTTCTCTCTTGGTTGAGTGCCCGGTTAAAAACGCCGTGAATCCTGGTCTCCAGCTAGAGCGCTCGCATAAAGGCCACAAGAGCCGTTTTCTCTTGCTCGCTGAGTTTGAGCGCCAGGACGAGGTTGAAGAACTCCACCGTATCTTCCAATGTTAGGAGCCGGTCATCATGCAGGTATGGCGGTGAGTCCTTGATACCACGCAGAGGGAAGGTCTTGATGGGACCATCGGCACTGGCCATGCGCCCATTAATCATGTGCGGCTTGTAGAACCGTTCTGTCCTGAGATTATGCATGAGGTTATCGGTGTAGTACGGAGGAACGTGGCAAGTGGCACACTGCGCTTTGCCAAAGAACAACTCCTGCCCGCGCACTTCCACCTCGGTAGCTTTTTGCGCATCCAGCTTGCCAAATACAGTGAGCTTGGGCGCGGGTGGGAAGTCGAGGAGCTCCTGAAACTCCGCCATGAAGTGTACCTGGCTACCGCGTTCAAGAATGTTGACTCCCTTCTTGGTAGCAATCACCGGATCGCCGTCGAAGTAGGCGGCCCGCTGCTCAAACTCGGTGAAGTCTTCAACACTCTTCAAGGCCCGCTGCGAGCCGAACAGCCGCTGGACATTCACCCCGCGCAGCGTAGGCGTGTCGATGCGGTGACGGAATTCCTGGGGACGGGTGTCGCCGGCTAGGTGAGTAGAGGCATTGGTGTGCCCATTCGCGTGACATTCAAAACAGGCCACCCCACGACTCGGTCGTTCGGTACGGCGGTCTTCGGTTTGGTTGAACTGTTGCTGGGGGAACGGCGTGAGCAACAGCCGCACGCCTTCGATCTGTTTAGGATTCAGGATCCCGTTGAACAGTGCGTAGTAGTTGTCCATCGTTACCAACTTCCCCTGCGAGACATCGCCGAGGTCGGGCCGCGTCGTCAGATAGATGGGCGCAGGAAACTCCGGCAGGACGTGATCGGGCAAGTCAAAATCCAGGTCGAAGCGGGTGAGATCGCGCCCTTCCTGCTTCTTGATCTCGTCGATGTGGAATTGGGGAAAAACCATCCCCCCTTCGGCATGGTTGGGATGCGGCAGGGGCAGGAAACCCGCCGGGAACATATCTTTTTCCCGGATCTCCTCAGGGCTCAGCGTTGCCAGCTTCTCCCAGGTCATCTCCTTGGGGAGTGTGATTCGCACGCCCTCTTGAATTGGCTTCCCACGAGACATGGTGACTCCCTTAGCCGGGCGATTGCTGAGATCGTAGCGCGCCTTGAGCAAGTCTATCTGCCGCTGCATCACCTCAGGCTTCGCCCTTTTCATGCGCGTCATGATCTCTGCGAAGTTCTCCTTGATATCAGCGGGCATGTAGCTGGACTTTTTCTGGTTTGCTTCCTGGGCAGGTTTTTTGTCTGCCTCTTGAGCAGACACTCCACCTACGAAGAGGAAGACAGTCGCCACCATCATCCACCACGCCCCTGTGAACTTTGCCATTCCTTGTCTCATTGCTGCTCCACCTTTCTCTTTGACCAGATCGTGCCTCATATACAAAGCAGACGTAGAAATCGGCCGAGGACCTTAACGCACTGTCCGATTAAATCTTAAGTTCTACACATGACGCTTCCTTGGTTGTCGTTTCTTTCATGTTCGAGAGGAAGGGCAATGCGAGAGGAGCAGGAGGGCGGGCTGTGCTCTCTTGCCTGCTCTGCCACTCTTTCTCTACCCACCGGCCTACACTCATCACTTAGCCGGGCGGCGGGGGCTGGTGCCGGTAGCACCGCCTTCATTGTATCCGCCGCCCATAGCTGTCGGTCACCGTAGCTGGCCGTATCGTTTAACTACCCGCCTTTTTCGCCTCGATCTTGGTCGCCATGGTTTTGCCATCCTTCGTGTCGATGGTCACCGTGACCATGTCACCCACCTTCACATCGGTGAGCCCGCACGCTTTGCCTTCACAGGTGATGGCTGCATCAGTGGCCACCTCATGGCTGTGTTGGTTCTTGCCCGCCATATCCGTCATCGTTAGTTTGCCGGCGCCGACCCCGACCACCTTGCCTTGATGCATGTCGGCCGCCCAAGTCGGCGCACTCGCCCATACGGTTAACGCGAGGGTCACGAAAAATACTGACAGCACTCTCTGTAACATTACAGTCTCCTTTTGTGAGAGAAACATTAGACTTGTCAACTTTGGATAAGCGTGGATCGCCTCAGGTGCACCCACGCAGGAGAAACAGTCCCACTAAGATCGGGATCGGGATTCCCAAGGCCCAAAGTAAAACCCACCCAATCGTCCCTTGTTCTGTGTTACGCATAGCGATCTTCTATTTCTTTCAGACTTGTGGTGAGCGAGAGAACGGCAGGAGCACGAAGATATGTTTGTCGGGGGTGCATGACGTGGGTCCCCCGGCTCCTGTCCTCGACGCCCACTCACTGACGTGTGCGAGCGTGCTTTACGCCCGCGCCTCTTTCTCTACCCCTGCCTCGTCCGTGTATGAGATGTCCTCGGCGCCAGCACGCTCAAAAATGGCCTTTGCACGATTCCGCTCGGTACTATCGTGTGCATGGACGGAAATCAGAATGTTGCCTGCCTTGATTTTCCCCTCGTACCGCTTAGCCTCATATTCCGGAATGCCCAGCCCAATAAGCGCCCCGGTAAGGCCTCCCAGCGCAGCGCCGGCCGCGGCCCCACTGAGCAACGCCATGATCGGTCCCGCTGCGATGAACGGCCCCAAGCCCGGAATCGCTAAGGCGCCAATCCCCACCAGCCAGCCTAAGGCGCCGCCTACCATGCCGCCCGTACCGGCGCCTGTGGCTGCTCCTTCGGGTGCTTTAGTATGCTGTTCGTGAGCAAAATCTCGTGTGCCGGTTTTATCCGGCAGCAAGGCCGAGATATCGTTATTAGAAAAACCTGCCGCCTTTAGCTGATCCACAATTGTGGTCGCCTGGGTTTCGGTAGTTGCGATACAAAACACTGATTTTGCCATGCTGTCCTCCTGAAAAGTTAAGGATTAGTTAGTGACGATCTCTAATTGATTTTTCACTTTGGTCGTGCCAGCAATTTGCTGAGCTTTGGCGTCAATATTTGCTTTCTCCTGAGCACTGTTGACCGGGCCCCGCAGCGTGACGACGCCATTGAGCGTGATAATCTTGACGTTGTGGGCAGTCGTAGACAGCGAATCGTCTGCTACAACGGCCTGGCGGATGCGCCGGGTCAGCTTCAGGTCGGCTTTGCGGGTGGATTGGTCACCTGGTGTGAGGGTTGCTCCGCTGCGGTCACGGATGTTGCGGCCCGTATTGTCTGGGGCCGTCTGTGACGGTGGCGATTGGGTTTTCTCTGCCGGTTGCGCAGTACCGACGTACCCGCCGAGGACGAACAGAGAGATGGGTAAAAGTAACGTAGTTTTTTTCATGTCTTTTCTCCTTAGACCCCTGAGAGATTCTGACTCTCAAGGAGCTGTTTGGGTAGGTTGTAAAGTGGCGTAAGAGTGAACGCTTCTAGTGTGGCGAGTTATCTCCGTCGGTCTTCATCCCGGTCCTTCTTTTCCATCTGGTCGCCAACTAATGCGCCCCCGCCTGCGCCCACTGCGCCACCGATTGCAGCGCCTGGCCAGCCACCGATGAGCGCGCCAACCCCGGCGCCGGCGCCACCACCAACAAGCGCGCCTTTTTCACGCGTGTGCAGAGGCGTCGAGCAGCTTATCGCGGTCACCAGCAATGCTCCGCCTAGAATTCCGATCATTCCTTGTTGAAATCGACTATATGTGGTCATGTGTTGTTTCTCCTTCTGTGAGAGGCCGTCTACGCTCTCTACTTGGTTCAGTTCGGAGAGGTGTTGCCGGTCAGTACGTTTCGCATTTTCTCTACCACTTTCGCCGCTGTTTCTTTCACTTTCCCCGCTACTTGATCTAGCTTGCCCTCGCGCTTGAGACTCTCATCATCTGTGAGCGCCCCCGCCGCCTCTTTGATTCGTCCTTTAACTTGGTCCATTTTGCCACTCATGGTCATTCTCCATTTATTTTATTGCGCAACCGCGTGGGCGGTCGCGTTGGGTTTGTCATGTGGCACAGTGCCGCGTTCGTCCTGGAATCGTTGTCTCCGGTATCACTCACCGAAACGACACGTTTGTAAGGGTGTATTGTGGCGTGAATGTACGCCGCGCGACCGGATTGTTGCTGCGCCAGTAAGGAGCTGTCATAACATATAACTAGGAGTGTCATGACAGCCCGGAAGCGCTAGGGGAGAGAGCGCCCAAGTGTCCGCTCTCTGCACTTTACCCTAGCTCTCTGTCCGTCAGAGCCGGTCCAGGACCATTTAGAGTCGGCCGGTGAGGAGCAGCACGAGAAGGACAATGACTAACACCCCGGAGAGCCCCGAGGGCGCATAGCCATACGAGTGATAACCAAAGTTGGGCAGAGCGCCCACCAAGAACAGAATTAAGACGATCAACAATAATAGACCCATGATTGGTAACCTCCGCGATATAGGACAATACGTTGCAAGAACCGAACCAACACGAATCAGGGGCGAGCGGTTTGTCTTTGTGAAGGTTTGTCTATCGCTGGTAGAGCGGACTGTGGACATTTTGGTACGCACGGTGTGGGCAACACGCCCACACCGAGGCAGGGAGTTCGTGCCGACGAGTCGTGGATGCTTCCCGTAACCTCTCCATCCGCGGAACCAGGTGGGAAAGAAGGGGCCTGAGCGAGCGCTGGAGATCACACAACCAGCGATTGCTTATCGTCAATAGTGTTCGGCACTCATTATGCACGGACGGCTTCAGGTTCCTTCCCCCACCCGGGAGAGGGTCAGGATGAGGGGAGGCAGGAGAGTCTTCCTATCTACTTCCCCTCACCCTCACCCTCACCCTCACCCTTGCCCCCTCCCGGAGGGAGAGGGAATTTTCAGCAGCGTTCTACTGATGGTCAAAATTTGTGCCGAACAGTATTGGCCTATAGTGCTATCCAGGAAATGCTATCTCGGTGTCGGTGCTGCGTTTGGCTACTGCAGAAACGGTAAGAGAGGGCGGCATAAGAGTTGCGTGAGCAGAAGGGAGATAAAAAGTATTGTGGTGAATTGGAGATCATATGCAGACCATCAGAAGTAGAACGAAGTCCACGCAAGCTCTCCTCTGTATTTTTCTCTAGAACGCACTCAATACTGAAGCCAGAGTAGGATGTTGGAGAAAGACGTAACTGGGGAAGAGGTGGGTAAGGTTTTCAGACTAAATTTGCATACATTGGGGTATAGAAAAAACTAAAAGTGTAGGGATTTTATCCAGAGCGATGTGACCGATAAGCTACAGGTGAAGCGTACGGGTCGAAGTCGATGGCAGCAAGGGCGGACTGGCGCGCTTCCTCCACCAGCGTACCAGTGCGCCACCGCCAGGCTCGTATGCATGTCACTTTATGTGAATAAATACGACGACTGAAAGCCTGCTACGCCGCTGAGAATCCTCGAATGAGAATGAGTACCTGGCGGATGTTACATTTGCTCTCACAATTCAATATGGTGCGCATTATATCGTCCGGTGAAATAAGTCACATGTTATTATTATTGTAAGGTGCGTGCATTGAACTTCTTTTTTCCGTCAGCCAATCTGCTCACTACGTTCCGTTCATGGTTCGCCGGTCCGTTGCAGATCGACGAGCCGATTCGGGCGGAACTTTTCAGTATCGAACGTTTAGAGCAGCATGCCGAGAGCCTCGCCGATGCTCAGCCCGTCACTGCGACCACCCGTCATCAGCGTCGGCTGTTGCTACGGGTTCAGGAGAACGGGCGTGTCCTCCTGGAATCGTACCGCACGATCGCGCAGGCGATACGCGAGGAACGGGCGACTACGCCCGCGGCAGAATGGCTGGTGGACAATTTCCACATCGTAGAGGAACAACTCCGTGAGATCCGCGACGACCTGCCCCCTGGTTATTACCAACAATTGCCGAAGCTGGCCGCAGGGCCTCTCGAGGGCTATCCACGCGTCTTCGGGCTGGTGTGGGCGTTCGTCGCGCATACCGATAGCCGCTTTGACCCAGAGGCGCTACGGCGGTTCGTGCGGGCCTATCAGCACGTACAACCGTTGACGATCGGCGAGCTCTGGGCGGTCGCAATTACGTTGCGCGTGGTATTAGTCGAAAATCTTCGGCGCATCACAGAGCAAATGGTGCGTGGACGAACGGCACGTCAGGCCGCCGATGCGCTCGCCGACACTCTCCTTGGGCTCGAAAGCCAATCAACTGCACCGGGAGTGACAACTCTTCGCTACTCTGAAGGCGCGCCTTTGCTTACTGCCTTCGCCGTTCAACTTGCTCTGCGGTTACGGGATCAAGATCCTGCGGTAGTACCGGCTCTGCGCTGGCTCGACGAGCGCCTTACCGCTCAAGGGACGACGGCTGATGACATCGTCCGTGTCGAGCATCAGCGGCAGGAGGCGATGAACGTTACGGTCCGCAATGTGATCACGAGCATGCGTCTGCTGTCGGCCTTCGACTGGGCAGAATTTTTTGAGAGTGTGAGTTTGGTTGACGAAGTGCTACGTGCCGACAGCGATTTTGCTGCGCTGGACTTTGCCACCCGCGATCGCTACCGCCATGCCATCGAAGAACTGGCTCGCATCTCACCGCACTCGGAACTCGAAATCGCGCGACGAGTCATCCTCCAAACACAGCGCGCGGCAAGCCAAAGTCAAGGAGTCAATACGCTATCCGGAGACCGGCACGCCGATCCGGGCTACTATCTCATCTCGAAAGGGCGGGTTGGCTTTGAGCGGGAGCTCGGCGTCCGGGTTCCGACAACACGGTGGCTGCGGCGCACCTACTCCACCGAGGCGACGCCTGGATACCTTGGCACGATTGCCGTGGTTGGCGGAATCATCCTTGCTCTGCTGCTTCTCACTGCGAGTCACTCTGGTGTAAGTGCAGTGGGTCTGTGGGTACTTGGGCTGTTTGCCACCGTGCCGGCGTTGGACTTGGCTGTCGCGTTGGTAAATCGTATCGCCGTCGCCTTACTGGAGCCACGAGCGTTGCCCAAGTTGGAACTTCGAGATGGAATTCCAGCAAGTCTGCGGACCATGATCGTCGTGCCAACACTCCTGACCAATCCCGCTGATATCGAGGAGCAAATCAAACGGCTGGAAGTCCACTATCTTGGAAATCTTGACGGCGAGCTCCGTTTCGCGCTCCTCTCTGACTGGACAGATGCCACCGAGGAAACTACACCGGCAGACGACGCACTGCTGGCAGT
>JAYVFX010001053.1:0-3007 GCA_043772795.1 Deltaproteobacteria bacterium | reverse complement strand
CCTACGGAGTGTGAGGTTCGTTGCGACGGTTGGTACCATTTCTTTTGTATAATTGCCAGCTTACCCCATGGTTTGCGCGGACCGGCAGCAACAAACCGTTTCTTCCTTTCTTTTTCGGCGTTCGTTCTTCGTTCATACCTCTTACCTCCTTGCCCCGTCAAGGGTTTCTCACAAACGCGCATCCCCTAGGGTTTGGCCAACAGCTTCGATCCGCGCTAGGCTGATCAGTTTCAATCTCCATTTCAATCTCCTACGGAGTGTAAGGTTCGTTTCGTTGTGTTCTTCCTTGCGTGTTGGCTCCGGGCACTTCTTCGTTTCAATCTCCTACGGAGTGTAATGTTCGTTTTGTCTTAAACAATAACCGCCCCTTCCTTACGCGGTTTCTCCCCGCCAATGCGCTCGACCTGGCGCTTGCAATTCTCACACAGAGGGTAGAAGCGAATGCTGTCGTCTTGCTTGGCATCAATCAAATGATCCAGACGGTCGCGAAGTTTCAGGAAGTGCATTTTGTCCAGTTCACACTCGAAGACGCTATACTGCATCCACTGCCCAAAGTTCTTCAGCGCCTTGAATATGCGACTACGACGTTTGTCATCCTTAATGTCGTACGAAATCACAATGAACATCCTTCAATCCCCTACGAAGTCAGTTAATGGTAGGGCGCGTGTCACGCGCCATTCATCGGCGCGCACAGCACGCCCTACGATTCTGCCAGGGCACGATTTGCTTCGAGTATAAGAATAAGTGCTTCCTTCAGGTTTTCTCGCGCTTCTTTCAGGGTTCTACCTTGCGTGTTGGCTCCGGGGACCTCTGCTATATAGGCGACATACCACCCCGTTCGCTTTTCGAATACTGCCGTAAATTCACCTTTCATAAAGCTCTTCTCCTCTGACCATTTCGTCGATATCACCGTACCATAAAGGGCGTGTATCGTTCGAGTTCGCCTTGAATACACTTCGCCAGAATCCGCGCCTGCAGCTCGAAACACCGCTGATAGGTTGCCTTGTACTCGAAGATCGGGTGCTGAATCTCGGTCTGCTTGCGTTCTTCATACTGCACCAGAAACTTTTTGCGTCCCTCAGGCGAGAGATTGTGTACCTCTCCTAAGCTCACCACGAAGTCATCCCGTTGGATAATGCGCTTGTTGAGACAACTGAGGACTACGGCGTCTACGACGAGCGGGCGAAACTCTTCCATGAGATCAAGTGCCAGCGAGGGGCGGCCATAGCGGTCAGCGTGTAGGTAGCCGCAGTAGGGATCAAATCCCAGGATATTGGCTGCGGCGTGTACGTCATTGGCCAACAAAGCGTAGCCGAAGCTGAGGAGTGCATTGACTGGATCGGTGGGCGGGCGCCGCACTCGTTTCGTAAACGAGAAACCGTCAGCCTTGATAAGGTGGTCGAAGACGCCGAAGTATGCCGCTGACCCTTCGCCCTCGTGCCCACGCAGCACGTCCAGCTCTCCCGCTCGTTCCGCCCGCTGCTCAGCTCCGCGAATGGCCTCAATAGCATGATCAACGTTGAGCCCATCACTGTTACGAGCCGCCCGCAGTAATGTCACCCGCAGGTTGGCAAGTTTGCCTAAGACGAATCCCCGCGCCAGGGTCAGGGTGCGATGTTCGTCGAAGGACGCAGCATACTGCGCCCGTCGTAACAGGGAGTTTTTAGAGAATGCTGGTTCGATGCGACCAATGTAGCGACCATGCTCAGTAAGGTACGTCAGATGGACATTACGCTCCATCAGCGCCGCCACTGTATAGGGCGTCACGGTGACACGGCCCATGACAACAACTTGTGACACCTTGAGCATGGGCAGGTCGAGCAACGTCTCGCCCTTGAGCGTGACACGCAGGCGTTCATCTTCTTTGCGGAGCACGGAGTCTTGTTGGGTCAAATATAATGTAGACATAAGCAAAATAGGCTAAAGGCTATAGGCTTCAGGGATACAGCAAGGCAAAAAGCAAAAGTCAAAAGTCAAAAGTAAGAAAAATACACCAGAAAGCCCTGGAAGGGCGGGATAGGATAGCCCACGGCGTGAGCCGTGGGAGAGAGAAGGGTAAACAGGGAAATGGGCAAAGAGGCAAAGAATAATAGTCATAGATTTAGTAGCGTGCGCTGTGCGCACGATTTTCGTCCGGTTTCTTTCTCCTTTTCTGAGGCATTCCTTCACCGCGAAGTTGCGCTGATTCTCTTGGCAAGCAGACATCATGCAGACTGCACCCCTTGCAGCGCGGCGTGTACGGATTGGGCGGACGTGCGCCGGACTCGATCAACTGACGTACGGCGGCGATGGTATCGATCGTTTGTTGTCGCAGTTCGGCAGTGAATTCTATTTCTTGTCGTCGCCCGGTCGTCGCATAAAAGATGTAACCTTTGGTGACGGATTTACCGGTCATTTCCTCAAGACACAGCGCTTGAGCACAGAGTTGTAAAGCATCGTTGATCCACTGTCCTCGCTTCCCCTTTTTATGCTCGACCGGGTACAGCTCGCCGTTGCGTTCCTCAATGACATCCGCTTTGCCACACACACCAAGTGTTCGGGCGTACAAATACACACTGCGGGTTTGTATCGCTCCGTCGCGGGCGCTATTCTCTCCTGAGTCCACACGCTGATGCAGAAGCGTACCTTCGACTGTGTGTTCATTGTCAACGAAGATGCTTTCCACAAAGATGTAGTAACATCGACGCGGACAATAATCGTATTGGTTAAGAGCGGAAAGAAAAACAAATTCTTCCATAGTAAATCGTAGGATGCGCTGTGCGCACTGATTGCTGGCGCGTGTAACGCGCCCTACATCTATCTACACCCGTCGTGCGACGCCAAAACCCATCGTCGTTTTCGCCCCGACGCCCGAAAAGAAGGCAAAATCTGCCAGGGCGTTCAGCGTCTTGACCACGCCAGGGTCCTGGAGCCCAACGAGACGGAACGTGCACGAACCGACAAAACCAGGAAACGAGGAGGTACGATACTGTCCATCCTCTCGTTGAAACACCAACCGCGCTTGTTG
>JAYVFX010001052.1:0-2302 GCA_043772795.1 Deltaproteobacteria bacterium | reverse complement strand
AGTCTCGATTTCTTCGGTCGGGTGATTACGCCTGTTCTTGTAATGGCGCATAGGCCGGAGATTCTCCTTGCCCATGCAACGCTGGGGCAGGCTATCAGTGCCTCGACGGTCGTCGAAGGTCGCCTTAAAACGATGGTGTCGGTACGCGCAGCACAAATGGTCAGGTGTCCCTTTTGAGTGGACATCAACTCTGCTGTAGGCAGAGACGCCGGAATCACCGATGCACAGTTAGAGACTCTGGCCACCTTCGAGACGAGCCCCCACTTTGCTCACCAAGACAAAGCCGTGCTGCGCTATGCTGAAGGGATGACACGTACACCAGCCGAGGTTTCGGATGAAGTGTTCGCGGAAATTCAGACGCTGTTCAGTACCGAACAAATTGTTGAGCTGACCGCAGCCATCGCGTTGGAGAATTTTCGTGCGCGGTTCAACTGTGCGCTGAAAATCGGGAGCGACAGCCTCTGCCTGCTGCCACCGGATCATCCGGTACGCAAGCTGCGGCAGTAAGGAGACAGGCAATGAAGGCAGCAATCGTCTTGCAATCGGAAAGAGAAGAAGAGGAAATCAGATGAGATATCGTATAGCAACACACTTGGCTTTGGTAGGAATGCTCTGTCTTCTTGCGGTTCCGGCTATGGCTGAGGATGCTAAGGTCAATCCGCTCATGACGAAGGATTTAGCTGGGCTCACCGGTAAAGAAGGGACAATGCTCACGGTGGAGTACGCGCCGGGAGGCTCGACCGACAAGCATAGGCATAACGCACACACTTTTGTCTATGTCCTGGAAGGTTCCATCGTCATGCAGGTCGAAGGCGGGAAAGCGGTGACCCTGGGACCAGGCCAGACGTTTTACGAATCGCCCGATGACATCCACTCTGTCTCAAAGAATGCGAGTACCTCCCAGCCAGCCAAGTTTCTGGTATTTTCTGTCAAGGAGAAGGGAGCCCCACCCGTCGTTCCAGCGCCGTAGCCTGAGCGGAACCTGCTTGTGGGGCAGGACAGTATTCACAGCGCTATAGGTTTCCTAAATCATGTGTGGATATGAGCGCCGTTCATGCTTCGACAGGCTCAGCACGAACGCAGCAATTCCCGGTCGATAACGTAAGTAGTTGAAAATGAAAGGTTTACGGTATTGAGTTTTTGCGCTTAAAAAAGCAACAATTCCTATGAGTTAGCACATCTGATCCCGACTCGATGCTCCGTTACCTTTGTATCCTCTTGATTTGATTGAGGTTATAAGCGCAAGAACTCTTTTGGGAAACCCATTGATAATCAACAAGTTATGGGCTGACCGGGAATTGCTGGCACGAACGGGGGAAGTGTCATCGCTCCGTCCCGTTCACCCTGAGCTTGTCGAAGGGTGGTCTGTGCCTCTGCTGTCTCCATTTCACATAGGATGCCTATAGTGGGCACCGGCAACCACTTGGCTGCGCAAACGTGAGAGCCCATGAGAAGGGCGAGTCATTTGGCAAGAGAGTCGGCAAGCAGGTGTCTTTCAAAGCAGGGTCAATATCCCCAGGATCGGATCTGCGTGAAGTAAAGAAACACCCTGCGAGCGCTGGTGAGACCTCGACCCACTCATTTAACGGTATTCACCAGGTTTCATCGACACCCCTTCAGCCAGCAGGCCTTGTCCAGGAACGTAATTCATCTCCAAACGGATGCCGTCGGGATCCTCGAAGAGCACTGAATAATAGCCCGGAGCCCACGTGCCGTCCTCGGGGGGGTGAACGATCTTGGCCCCTAGCTCTTGCAGGAACTTATAGAGGCTGTCGACGTCGCTGCGTTCTCGTGCACGAAAAGAAAGATGATGCAGACCCACCCGGTGCTGAACAAACTGCTCGTGCCGATACCGATCATCACACTTGGAGATTCCTAACGCCGTTCTGCCGCCGACGTAGTAGAGAAACTCTTCTCCCTTAAACACTCTCTTCAGGCCAAGAAACGTCAGCAATTTTTCATAGAACGGTACTGCAGTTTCAAAGTTACTCACAGTAAGGACAACGTGCGCCATCCCGTTGATCTCCATAGACTAATCCTCCTTAATGACAATCGCGCGTGGCTGCATTGTCTTGTGTACAAACATCACGCGTTTCGATTTAGCAGAACGGATACATCATACGCCAGTAGCTCGCCGATCCGCTCAATAGTCACGTCCGCTGGTGGATAGGTAGCGAGTACTTGTGGATCGTGCGCATAGTGCCCCTGTCGTGGAAAGACAGTGGTCACACGTTCCCCCCAGATCTTCTTGATGGCCGTTAAGATGCGCAGCTTGTCATCCACCAGCATGTAGTGTGCGGCT
>JAYVFX010001051.1:0-2383 GCA_043772795.1 Deltaproteobacteria bacterium | reverse complement strand
TAGACGAGGCGCTGACTTTAAGCGCTGCAACACAGGAGCGCATTTACGAAGCCGAACTTTACCGACTCAAAGGGGAACTGATTCTTCAACAGTTCAAAGTTCAAGGTTCAACGTTCAAAGTTGAGAATCCGCAATCAGCATTCCACAATCCGCAATTAGAAGCGGAAGAATGTTTCCTGAAAGCCATTGAGATTGCCCGTAAACAACAAGCCAAATCCCTCGAACTGCGCGCGACGATGAGCCTGGTCCGGCTGCGACAACAACAAGCCTTGGAGCAGGGAGCAGGGAGATCGGAGCAAGGAGCACCCCCCGCGCTCGACGACGCACACAGGATGTTATCCGAGATCTACAATTGGTTCACCGAAGGGTTTGATACGAAAGACCTGCAAGAGGCGAAGGCGCTGCTAGAAGCGCTGGGTGGTTGACGCAAAGCCTAAAGGCCTTTGAGGAAAACACGCCACCACATTGAATAACCGATCACCCCTCACTGCGTAACGTTTCTAATGGTGAACGGTTAGTGACTCCACGACTCCCAAGCATGCCGGTTATCATTGTGACACCAATGACAACTCCCAATGGGAGCAGGAACGAGTGTACCGTTGGAATAAACGTGACCTCGAAGAGATAGTAGGTGAGTGCCCAGCTGCCGACAAACGCGAGCAGTAAGCCGGTTATGCCAGCGAACCCGCCAATAAACAGATACTCGATCGCCAGAATATGACGAATCTGACTGCGTGAAGCGCCGAGCACCCGTAGCAATGCGCTTTCTTTGCGTCGCTGTGCGCGTGTGGTCAGTACAGTACCCAACAATACAACGAGTCCAGCGGCGATACTGAAAAAAGCCATGAACCGCACGGCAAAGGAAATCCGTTGCAGAATCGTTTCCAAGGTCTGGAGTAACATAGAGAGATCGATCGCGGAAATGTTCGGATACTGCTGAACAACGGTCCGCTGAAGGGCCGCAGATTGCTCTGTTGAGGTCGTCTTTGTCACTAAAGCATAGGTCTGCGGGGCAGACTCCAACACCCCCACCGGAAATACGACAAAAAAGTTTGTTTGCACCCGCTGCCAGTCAACTTTGCGAATGCTTCCGACGATCGTTGTGATAGGTACGCCTTGCACGTCGAAGATCAGTTCATCGCCAATAGTCACCTTGAGGGCGCGAACCATTTCCTCTTCAAGGGAGATCGGCACTGGTCCAGCACTACTCTCTGCCCGTCCTTGCCACGCCCCGTTGGTCAACTTTTCAGTTTCAAGAAGGTGGTCACGGTACGTTGCGCGATACTCCCACTGTAGCGCCCAGTCAGGCGCGTCCTGTGTCTTGTCGTTACGGATGTCGGTTACACTTCTTCCTTTGACGGCGGACAACCGCATGGTGACTAAGGGAATATCCTGCAACACCGGTAACGCGAGTGTACGGACACTTTCGCGAATCTTTTCACGTTGATCGCTTTGAATATCAAACAAGACAAGGTTCGGTTGTGTAGCATCATTGGTGCGAATGACTTGCTGGAGCAGTGCTTGTTGCAGCAAGTACAGGGTCATTAAAAAGAATGTTCCTGCGCCAAGTGAGAGGATAAGAGTATGTGTCTGATTGTGAGGACGATAGAGATTTGCCAATCCCTGACGCCACACATATGGCCACGAGGCGGGAAAGTATCGGCGAACGACGGTGATGATCAATCTAGCGACGAGGGTCAACAAACCGAACGTGATACCTAAGCCGAGGCAAAACCACAGTCCCTGCGACCAGCGTTCGGTGTGTGCGAAGGCGAAGGCGCAGATACTAAGAAGAATCAAGCCAATAATAACGATTCGTTGTGGGTCGCGACGCATGGATGACACGCCATCACTCCCGTACGCACTACGAAGTACGAGTAGCGGTGACACATGGCGGATAGAAAGTAACGGTAACATTGCGAACAGTAACGTTGTCACCACACTCACCAGGAATCCTTGCAAAAGTGCACTCCATGATACAGCCACCGCAATTTTTACGGGCAAAACGTCGCGCAGCAAAGTGGGAAGTAGCGTTTGAACACTTATGCCTAGGAAGATACCTAAGAATCCACCAACTAGTCCCATACTCACAGCTTGTAGTAGATAGATAGCGAAGGTTCGCTGGGCTTGTACGCCGACACAACGTAACAACGCGATGGTTTGTAGTTTGGCTTTTATGTGAACGTGCATGGTACTGGCAACGCCAATGCCGCCGAGAAGCAGAGCAAGGAATCCGACCAAGCTAAGGAAGCGAGAGAGGTTGTCCATGACCTTACCCACACGTGCCGCACGCTTGGCGACGGTGTCACTTTCTAATCGTAAGGCATTCAGTCTGGACTCAAGCGGTGCGAGCAGTTGCTTGACCTGTGTCTGTGGAAGAAGG
>JAYVFX010001050.1:0-3963 GCA_043772795.1 Deltaproteobacteria bacterium | reverse complement strand
GGATTTTCGCGACAAGTTGGAATCAGGCGGCGGCATCGAATGCAACGGCGTGAACTTTTCTTCCAAGCGCGAGTTCCTCAACTGGTTTGAAGAGAAGGGCCCGCCCGTGTCACTTTTCCTTGACTCAATCGCTTACCTCCATTCAATTCGGGCGGCGGTAGTGCATCAAGATGACGCGAGCAAGCAGCGAGAAGCCCAGGTAAAAATCAATATGGACTCGGGGTTGGAGGCCTCCGTCATGACTTCGTTCGACACCATCCTTCCTAGCATTTTGGTCGGTGGAAAGAAGATCACGGAGCAAGGAGGTGGTACTTTCGATTGGTTGCAAGGGTATCCCAAGACCTACGCCGTCTGGAAGCCACGTGGGAGAACGACCGGAGTGAGTCATCAAATCCTGGAGGGGGTCGGCAAGGTCACGAAGCGGGTTGTCGAGCTAAGAGGACTCAAGACCAACGATTCGGAGGTCATCCTCCTCTCTAGTGGCCTCTGCACCGACTCGGCGACCTTTTGCAAGGAGCTAGTTCAGTTCATTAACGAGCAGCACGAGGAACTCACGGCGGATTCGGCTTACTCTGCGGAAGAAATTTGGGCGATGCAGTTGGAATGTTTGCAGACCATTATTTCGGAACTCAGCGAAGCTCGAGAGGCAGTGGCGGACGCCGCGCGCCATGAGAGAGGTTTCTACCTTTGGGGTATGCTGAGGTCTTGGCAAATCCAACAGCGCTACTTAACGAAACACTTCAAGGACGACCCGGCTTTGACGGGTATTCTTGTCCGCCGAATTCTTATGCACGGTGGCGACACCACCCTCAAGACTAAGCTGGGCAAGATCGACGAACTGACGCGCAAAGTAGATGAACACCACCGAAACTTCCAAGCTGAATTGAAGAAGCTGCAGGGAGCGAAGAAGGACAACAAGCCCTTGTCGCCCCAGTTGCCGCATTTTCGGATGGTGACAGCGGTAACTGTGGGGACGCGTCCCAAGTTGTCGCCGAATCAGTCGAGTTGCTGCAAGACTTCCGTTTCTTCCGTTTAGGTCTCCAAGTTTATGTGATTAGCGATGATGGCTGGAGCTGGGCTTTAGCTTGGGCGCAACTCGGGGTAGCAACGATCCGCTGCGTTCCGTTCAGCGGGTTGGCCCTGGAGCAGCTCAAGGTTCTGCAAGCTCATAGCGCCTTGGGTAATATAGTCCAAGTTGTTTCCCCCGGTTACCTGAATCTACTTCCCACCGCGCCTAGCCCTGAACAGGCACACCAACTTGCTCTGGTATGTGCCCATTTTGCGACACCCCCCGATGCTGAGGAAGACTGGCCGGCTTTAGAAAGTTTCCGGCAGGCTTTGCAACTACGGGAAGAAGGGCAAGGAAGAGTGCTCGCGATGGCTTCCATTCCAGCAACCCAGCGAGCTGTGCACTCGCGGGTACGAGCTGTGCTCGGGGATGCGGTACTCTGGCAAGAAATCAGGCATCGTAACCTCGGCGGCTTGACTTCTGCGCGGCTGTTGGTTGGCTGGCACGGGGCACGAGGAGCAGGCGATCCCACTACGGTTGCGCCGGGTCGGCGGCGCGCACCCATCCGACCCTTGGACCGATTCCTTGAACCGGCGGTGCCTCTAGCGCAATGGAAAAGGGCCCCTCAGCAAGGTGAGGCAGGACTCGGATATGGCTCGTGCTGGCGCCCTCTGCAACCGGATGCTCGGCCTTTTCCTTGGCCGTGGAAGGGCGCCCCCCTTTGGGTGGAAGCACCCTCTGTCTTCCTCGTTCGCAGCAGCAGTTCTACTGTAGAGCGGCCGCTGACCGTTAAAGAACGTTGCCAGCTACTCGACCTGCGCGGCGACTGGGGTAGCACCTTGCTGGAGGCCGTTTGGGCTTGGAATGACGGTGCCTCTGTTCCATTGCGGCTTTTGGTCGAGTTTATCATGGCCGGTAGCGAATGGTTGAGGCAGTCCGCTATCACAGCGCCGGAACAAGGAGCGGAACCAGTATCGGATTCTTGCCTCCTGACAAAAGAAGCGAACGAAGAACAAACAAATATTATTGAAGACAAAATTGATTGGGGTCGGGTGAGGGCCCCTTGGCTCGGGCGCGCGGATACCACGTGTCTGGGTCAGACGGATTTGGAAAGGATGGTGTATTTTGGATGGGTGTGGGAACCCCAGGACGTAGCGGACAAGGGCGTGACGGTAGCTACCAAGAGCGACGATGCCGAGGTGGACTTGAAGCTGTGGGCAGTCGGAGGTGATGGCGCGGAATTGGAGCAAGCACGCGCCGTTTTGAGGGTTTTCCTGCTGCGGCGGTGGTCCCGATCTTTGTGTCGCGAAGCATGTCGCTGGCTGCGAGGGCGCGACTCCCTGCCGCCGTCGTATCAGGTAGACCGTGAAGCAATTGTAGATTGCGTCACCCGATGTTCTAATTCCACCTGGTGGGATTGGGCCGATGGAAGCCGACTTCTTTTCTGGCGTTGGCCTCCCGTTTGGCAGAGCAAAGCCAGAGACGGAGCCCGAGGTTTTCACTTCGGGAAACCTCGACGTCGCCTTCACTACCCCCAAGTACCAATCAAGGAAGACTGGATTGTCGCCAAGGATCAAGAAAAGCTCATTAAGCTTTTGCGGCGACGGTATATCGTCCCAGGCCCCTGCCAGAACACGGTCCCTCGGTTCCCAGTCCCTAAGGGGGCCGACGACATTCGGGTCGTGTGGGACCTAGCCAAGAATGGGCTAAACGAACACATGTACACCCCCAGTTTCTTCCTAGCTACCATGGGTACCTATCTGCGACGGATTGAGGCAGGTGTTTATGGGGGCGATTTCGATATCGGGGAACAGTTCCACAACTACATGCTTCACGAAACGGAGCAAGTTTATTGCGGGGTAGAAATTCCTCAAGGCCTGGTTGACGAACTTCGAGCCGAGGGATTGCACGTCGATAGGTTTATGCGCTGGAGCCGGCTTGTCTTTGGGTGGCAGTCTTCTCCCTATTTTGCGCTGCGAATGCTTGCCCGTGCGATTGAGCTAGTAAAGGGGAATCCGAGCGACCAAAGCAACGCCTTTAGTTGGGCAGAGGTTGTTTTAAATTTACCTGGCGATCCCCTCTATGATCCTGGACGGCCGCGCGTTATGAAGCGACGCATCGACGGATTGCTAGCCGCCGACGTAGTGTCTTTTTACGACGACGGGAGAGTTTTCGGACCAACTGAGCTCCTGGCAAAGCAAGCGTTACGACAAGCAACCTCTCGGCTTCAATTCTTGGGCAATCAAGACGCGGCACGGAAGCGTCGACCTCTCTCGCAACGCCCTGGCGCTTGGGCCGGAGGGGTCGCTTACACCGACCAAGGTTTAGTGCGGAAATTCGTAACGCAATCCAAATGGGACAAGGCCAAAGCATTCCTTGACTGGGTCGAGACCGCAGTTCTGCAGGGTGCACAGGGCTTGGATCGCGCCCGCTTCTTATCGGGCACCGGATTCTTGGTGCACATGTCCATGACCTACGATTTTATCCAGCCTTATCTGAAAGGTTTTCACCTGTCTGCTGATGCTTGGCGATCGAACCGCAATGAGGGGGGCTGGAAGACTCGTGAGACACACCGCTGGGACGAGGAGAACTTTGGAGATGAGGGAGGGCCCGAGCCCACTGGGTTTGACCTTCCGGAACGTCTTCTCGAGCCCCCAGCGGGATCAGAGGAACCCGCGCCGCCCCCGTTGGTACAGCCAGTCCCACTCCTCCGGACTGACGTACGCGATCTGAAGCTTTTCTTTGAGGCAGTTTCTCCGGTTCAGGTGCTCGTGCGACCAGTGGAAGGGGCTGTTTATGTTGCTTATGGGGCTGGCGACGCCTCGGGAGAAGGCTTCGGATCCCGCATCAAACCACTGGGGCTGCAGCCTTTGCTGCGCCGAGGTTTTTGGTGCACCGAAGACTCCGAAGAATCCTCCAACTGGCGAGAACTGCGAAACCTTGTGGACGCCATC
>JAYVFX010001049.1:0-4030 GCA_043772795.1 Deltaproteobacteria bacterium | reverse complement strand
CCCCTGCTGCGCGCGACGGGGTAACCAGGGTGGAGATGATCAGGATCCACGTCGCAATTCTAGGAGTCACTCACTATGAGACCGGTTAACGACATTGGGGGCTGCCCATCAAGAATACCCTCGACATGGCCACGTCCTTTATTCCCCGGCTCATGCACGAGCGGCTCCCGGAGATGGGGCTGGATTTTGCCGTGCTGTATCCCACTGGCTCACAACTCTTTGCCCCCTATCTGGGCGATGATGAGTTACGCCAAGCGGGCTGCTACGCCCTGAACAAGTACGCTGCAGAGGCGTGGGCAGAGTATGCCGACCGCTGCACGCCGATTGGGGTGATTCCGATGCACACGCCGCAAGAGGCGATTGCGGAGTTGGAGCATTGCAAGTCGCTCGGGGTCAAGGCGGCGGCCATGGGCAGTTTGATCCGCCGCTCGATTCCTGCGGCAGAGAAACAAGGCGTGAGTCGTCGCTATGCCTTTTGGGCCGACGTGCTAGCTTTGGACAGTAATTATGATTATGACCCGGTGTGGCGCAAATGTGTGGAACTCGGCTATCCCGCGACGTTTCATTCCTCTGCCGAGAACATGGGGTTACGCAATTCACTGACTAACTTCGTCTACAATCACATTGGGCACTTCGGTGAAGCAGGTAATGCGGTGTGTAAGGCCCTTTTCCTTGGTGGTGTCACACGCCGATTCCCGCGTATGCGTTTCGCGTTCCTAGAAGGTGGTGTCGCTTGGGGATGCAGCGTGTTTTCTGACCTGATCTCGCATTGGGAGAAGCGCAACGGCACTGTGATCCAAGAGTTCAATCCGGCTAACCTTGATCGCGCACGACTTGCTGAACTGCTCAAGCAGTATGGCGGTGAGAAGATGTCCAGCCGCTGGGCCGAACTCGAGCGGTCGGTGATGAGTGGGTTATGGACCGCTGTGCCCGAGGAACTGGATGACTTCGCCGCGTGCAAGATTGAGCGGAAAGAAGACATCGCTGACCTCTTTGTGCCCAACTTCTATTTCGGCTGTGAACCTGATGACCCGACAGTGACCTACGCCTTCGCCAAGGCCAATCCCTTTGGCGCGAAGCTTGGTACGCTCCTCAGCTCCGACATCAGCCACTTCGATGTCCTGGACATGACCGAAGTGCTAGAGGAAGCGTGGGAACTCGTCGAAGAGAAAGGCATGTCCGAAGAAGACTTTCATGCCTTCTCGTTTGGTAACCCCGTCAAGTTGTGGGCGAGTCTGAATCCAGATTTCTTCAAAGGCACGGTGGTTGAGTCGCAGGTGCGCAAGTTGCAGGCCCAGACGGGACAAGCGCAAAGATGAGGATTGAGTAACTACTCAGCCCTTTTTGTCCCGGAGGGACGGCTGATGGTAGCCGGGGGTTTTAACCCCCGGTACAAGTGCACCCACAGAAAAAAGGAGGATTTCATGAGCACATTCGTACTGATTCACGGAGTAGCCCACGGCGGGTGGTGTTGGTACAAGGTCGTGGCCGCGTTGGAGAAGCACGGCCACACGGTCTTGGCTCCTGACTTGCCGGGTCATGGGAAGGATAAGACGCCGGTGGCGGACGTGACGCTTCAACTCTATGTGGACAGCGTCTGCAAACTCCTGGATGCACAGCGGGAACCGGTGATTCTGGTGGGCCACAGTATGGGCGGGGGCATTATCACGCAGGTAGCCGAAGAGCGACCCGAGCGTATTAAGTGGTTAGTGTATCTGACCGCAGCCATGCCCAAGAATGGCCAGTCGATGTTTGAACGGTTTAAGAACGACACGACATCGGCCTCGTTGGCCAATTTTGTCGTCGCCCCGGATCAGCTCTCTGCCACATTTCGCGAGGAGGGGATCAGGGAGGCGTTCTATGAAGACTGTTCGGAAGAGGATATCGCCTTAGCCAAGCTGTTGCTAGTGCCGCAAGCGATGGAGCCTATAAGCACTCCTGTCAAAACGAGTGAGGCCAAGTGGGGACGTGTTCCGCGCGTGTACATTGAGTGCCTGCAAGATCGGGCGTTGACGCCGCCGTTCCAGAAACGGTTGTACACGGCGTCGCCCTGTCAGAAGGTAATCTCGATGGACACGAGCCATTCGCCGTTCTTCTCCGCACCTGGAGAATTAGCGCGGCATCTGATGGCCCTCTAGCCGAACGAAAGGAGACGCGCGTATGTCAGGGAATGGAACATCAAAATCAAAAGCTATCCGGGCAAAATTGAGTCATCCAGTCATCGATTCTGATGGCCACTGGCGGGAGTATGGACCGCTGGCTATGGACTACCTCAGAGAAGAAGCAGGGCCGAAAGTGGTTGAGAAATGGACCTCTCGCGTGCGCCATTTTGGGGAATCATCCTTTGCCAAGCTTGATAAACAAGGGCGCCACGATCAGCGCATCGGCCAGCAACCGTGGTGGGCGTTAGTGTCTCCCAGTGAGCTGGACACGGCCACATCGTTTATTCCGCGGCTGATGCACGAGCGGCTCCCGGATATGGGGATCGATTTCGCGATTCTGTATCCCTCCGCATCGCAATTGTTTGCACCCTATGTTGGCGATGAAGAACTGCGCATCGCTGGGTGTCGTGCGTTTAATCGGTATGCGGCTGAGACCTGGGCAAAGTATGCGGACCGTGCCACCCCGATCGGCGTGATTCCCATGCACACGCCGCAAGAGGCGGTGGCCGAGTTAGAACACTGCAAGTCACTGGGGATCAAAGCGGTAGCCATGGGCAGTCTGATTCGTCGCGCGATTCCTGCTGTGGAGAAACAAGGTGTGAGTCGCCGCTATGCGTTTTGGGTCGATGTGCTGGGGCTCGACAGTGACTACGATTATGACCCGGTGTGGCGCAAGTGTGAGGAACTCGGCTATCCAGCGACGTTTCATTCCGCGGCTGAAAATATGGGCTTGCGAAATTCGTTGACCAATTTCGTGTACAATCACATCGGACACTTTGGCGAAGCTGGCAATGCGGTGTGTAAGGCCCTTTTCCTTGGTGGTGTCACGCGGCGTTTCCCACGCATGCGTTTCGCGTTCCTGGAAGGTGGGGTCGCTTGGGGATGCAGCGTGTTTGCTGACCTCATCGCGCATTGGGATAAGCGGAACGGCAACGTGATCCACAAACTCAATCCGGCCAATCTCGATCGTGCCAAGCTCGGCGCATTGATCAAGCAATACGGCGGAGAAAAGATGTACAGCCGCTGGCCGGAGTTTGACGCGCAGATGATTAGTGGCATGGGGAGCGCACTACCTGAGGAACTCGACGATTTTGCCGCGTGCAAAATTACGAAAAAAACGAGTCTTTAGCATCATTACGGGGAAAATGACGATGACACGAATGGCAAAAGGCCGTAGGATCTGGGCCCAAGAAGCTTGGCCAAGGAGGGCGTTGCCATGTCAGGTCCAGGGCAATACCTATCGGATCCAACTGAGGGCATTACTCAGCCGGCTGATTTACCGCCCGCCCGCATCATTCGGCGCAGTCGCAACTTTAAACACCGGAGCTGCCCTTCCTGTGGGAGGCGCTGTTATCGGCACGACACCTGTACCCGCGTGTTGCATGATGTGGGCGATTTGGTGGATGGTCGGCCCCGCGATCTTTATCTGGAGTATTCGCAACACCGCTGTACCAAGTGCGGGAAATCCTTCAACGCGGACATGTCCGACTATGCCTGGCCCAAAGCGCACTACACGCATCGGGTCGTCGCCTTGGCGGTCCGTCTGGTTATTGAGGACGGGGTGCCCTATCAAGCGGCGAGCTGGCATTTGTGGCGGGATCACCGGGTGTTTGTTCCCTTCGCGACCATCCAAAACTGGGTGGAGCGTGGGGGGGAAAAGGGCGGCGCGGGAGATGTGGACGCGCTACCTGGATTGGGGGCTAGCAGACTTCTCCAGCTACATCGCAGTCGATGAACTCTACGATGGCCCGTTTTGCATTTTGTCCATTGTGGACAACCACACCTTCAAACGCCTCCTCTATCAGGTGCTCGATCACGATCCCGAGCACGCAGACATTACCGCCTTCTTGCGGCGCTTCCAGATGGCC
>JAYVFX010001048.1:0-2776 GCA_043772795.1 Deltaproteobacteria bacterium | reverse complement strand
GTAATGTCAGGCAGTGAGATCCAAGGCCTCAAGAGCTTTGATGATATTGTTCAGATCCTCGAAGTCCACCCAGAGCGGGTGACACGCCTTCGTCCAATTCTTTTCACCAAAGAGCTGCTCGTGCTTCCTGAGTACATGGCTCGTTTGACCGAACAAACGGCCGCCTTAGCCGAAGCCCAACGTCGAACTGACCAGCGCATCGGCGAGTTGGTCGAAGCCCAACGCCATACGGATCAACAAATGGCAACCTTGGTGTCGAGTGTTCAGACACTGACCGATGACATGGGCAAAGCGAAAGGAAAAGCGCTAGAGACGCATTATCGTATCTATGGCTCTCCCTTTTTTGGTGTCGTACTGCGTCGTCCTCAGGTGCTTTCGATGGGAGATCTTACCGACCTCCTTGATACGGCACTTGACCAAGGAATCCTCACGCTCCTTGATGTCCGAGAAATCCAACGGGCTGATGTTGTCGTTCGCGGCACTCGGCGGGACGATGGAGCGGTGATGTATCTTGTGGTCGAAGTATCGTGGAGTGTCGATACCGGAGATGTCGAGCGAGCATCCCGCCGAGCCGCAGCCTTAGCCAAAACTGGATTTCCAGTATTGCCTGTTGTTGCTGGAGAAATCGTGCGTCCCGGTGCGGTACAGTTGGCGCAAAAGGTTGGAGTATGGCAAGTCACTGACTCCGATGTCATTGCTCCCTCGTCTTGAGTATTGCGCGTTCTCGGAAGCGACTCCAACCGTTTCCTACCACCTCACTCAGGTTCTCCCCAATTGCCTCAACGCTTCATACAGAACAATCGCCGCAGCGCTGGACAGGTTCAGGCTTCGCACGTGAGTGCCTGACATTGGAATCGTATAGAGCGAATCGGTTACCAATGCGCGAACCTCGCCTGACAAGCCGCGTGTCTCACTCCCAAAGACGAGTAGGTCACTTTCTGTGTATTGTACCTGAGTATACGAGGCCGTGGCTCTGGCGGAGAAGGCCACCAATCTTCCTGGTGGACGACGGGAAAGAAAGTCACTCCAGGTGGGATAATAGTGCACGTCAACGTACGGCCAATAATCGAGTCCGGCACGCTTGAGGTAGCGATCTTCAAGAGAAAAACCCAACGGTCCAATCAGGTGGAATATCGTGTTGGTCGCAGCACACAGGCGCGCGGTCGTGCCTGTGTTGGGGGGAATTTCGGGTTCGACAAAGACGATATGCATGGGAAAGCTGAGTCTAAGCGTCTAGGAGTCTAAGCGTCTAGGAGTCAGGGGCAGGAGAGGGAAGGGCGAAAAGGCGAAAAAGGATAAATGGGGAAAGGGATAAAGGAGGCAATGGATAGCATACCAACTCCTGCCTACGCTTGTGGCGTTGCTAAACGAATAGGGAAGGCAGCAGTACCAACCCGTAGGGAGAATAGGCCACTTGCCGCATTCTCCTGTACATGGGCAGTGAGCTGATAGTACGCTGGGCGCAAAAATCGGGCAGGTTCTGCTCCGCTTTTGACACGACAGTACAACACGTTCTCCTGACCGATAAAGAGTGAAGCCGGATTCAGCAGTTCTTCACTTTCGTCATTGAGGCGTAGCGTGAATCCCTGCGCAGAATCGCCGGAGACGCACGTGACCACATATGGTGTCTCTTCAATCTCGACCGTGACTTTATCCCAGCCGATGGCGATCTCATATGTCCCGTCAGCGGTTCTTCGCAAATGCTGACTGAACAACGTGTTAATACGTTGATTGTGGATACGCTCATCGTTCGCGTACCACCATCCATCTTTGCCGAAATGAATCTTTCGTGTGGGATCAATTGCCCAGAAGCCTGCCTTTGCCATGCACTACTCTTTTCGCCGTTCGCTATCAATTACTAACGTTACCGGTCCATCATTCACAAGGTGTACGGCCATTGTGGCCTGAAACTGTCCGGTTGCCACTGGAACCTGATGACGTTTGACGCATTCGATAAAATATTCGTACAAGGGCAGGGCCGTGTCTATCCCGGCTGCTTCGGTAAACGAGGGGCGGCGACCTTTGCGGACATCTCCATATAAAGTGAACTGCGGCACTACGAGTATTTTGCCTTGAACGTCCTGAATAGAAAACGCAAACTTTCCTGCGTCGTCAGGAAAAATTCGTAACCCAACGATCTTGTCACTGAGATACTCTGTGTCTGTCTTGGTGTCATTGGTGGATACACCAAGGAGAATGAGCAAGCCACGACCGATGTGGCCAATTACTTGGCCCTCAACCTGGACACTGGCTTCACTGACACGTTGCACAACTGCTCGCACAATAGGGAATAGGTTACAGGGTACCGGAGACGAGAGGAAGGGGCGAAATGGGTAAATGGGTAAATGGGTAAATGGCAGAAAGAAACGACATTCTTCTTCGCCCTTTCGCCTCTTCCCCGTTTCGCCCGGTTCCTTGTAACCCGTCCCCTGTAACCTCGGCCCCAGATAGCGTATGATCCGCGCCATGTATCCAGTGCTTCTACACCTCGGACCATTCACCGTGTATAGCTACGGCGTGATGATGGCGTTGGGGTTCTTAACTGCCGGATGGGTGGTCGGCAAAGGGCTCGAACGACAAGGCAAAGATCCTGTGTTCGCTTCAACGCTTGTCCTGTGGGCAGCAGTGGGCGGACTCTTAGGCGCACGCCTTTTGTTTATTGTTGAGCAATGGCATGAGTTTCTTGCCAACCCGCTCTCGCTGATTCTCACGGGCGCAGGATTTACCTGGTATGGCGGACTCATCGGTGGCGTTGTTGGCGTCACTCTCTGTATCC
>JAYVFX010001047.1:0-3473 GCA_043772795.1 Deltaproteobacteria bacterium | reverse complement strand
CTGACCTCGCAAGCGGTGGAAAACTCGCTGACTCTAGCGCGCCGCTTCTGGAAGCTCGATGAAAAGAGTGAAAAGAAGGGTGCGTAGTTGAAGAAAGACTATTGGGGGTGCTCCTGCACGCGGGTATACAGTGCCCGCGCGACAAAGCTGCGCCGAATATAGGTCTCCTAAATGATTTGTACCAAAGATAGTGGATTTTCTTGTAGAGACGCCCCGGCGGGGCGTCTCTACGCCAATTAGGGATGATGCCTCAATCCACATTTTAAATAGGAGTCCTATAGAACCCACCTATAAACCCCATTTGTAGAGCGTCCGGCAAGGCCACAATCTGTGACAATCACTCCGCACTTGCTACACAGCGTCTTATGGCCCAATTCCCACTATCTCTTGTAGTCGCTCCGGGACGACGATGAGCCGTCGGCCATCACGAAGGATCGCCTCCTGCCGTTCAAGTTCCTTGAGGTGTTCGGTTACCTTCTGTCTGGATGCCCCAACCAAGTTGGCAAGGTCCTCATGCGTCAATTGTAGGATTAAGATGGTGCCTCGTGCATCTTGGACGCCAAACTTACGGGCCAATTCCAATAGCGCAAGCGCTAATCGTTGTGGAAGGTTGAGACCCTGAAAGTGGGTGTAGCGATAGAGTAGGTCTTCCCAGCGACTGACTGTGCTACTCATCAAAGCGCTGAAGTTGCTGAAAGAGATGCCAAGCAGCGTACTCACAAACATTTCAGGCTGAATGGTTGCGACCCAGCAATCACTAAAGGCGTTGCAGTGGAAGCCGCGGGTCGTTCCGGACATGAGTGATGTGATGCCAAAAAACTCGCCCGGTGCGATCAGACTGACAAGCACTTCTTCTCCGCCTACTCCTGGCCGCGAGAGTTTGACTGCTCCTGCAATTAAGAGATACAGCGATTTGGAGGTTTCACCTTCATTGAACAGCGGCGTCTGACGTTCAACCCGCTGAAGGGAGAAGTGTGGGAGTAACTGTTCAAGCTGGAGATCGGTCGCCCAGGGGAGAGCTTTCAAGCGACGAAGTGTCGTGACGTTCAAAACTGGAGTACGCGCCATACGCTAGTCGAATACGTAAAATGGAGTAGGTCTTTTTTGTCACCTTTGTGACAAGATTACAAATTTCTGTCCAGCAAACAAGGGCCTGGGGGCTGATTATCGGGCTTCGGCAGGAGCAAACGTAGACCTGGCCTTGCTTTCATTGTAAAATCCCCCGCCGTACGCCGGATTACCTGTGATGCGTGGTTTAGATAACACAACTAAATGGAGGATTGGCATGTTTAAGGTGAGGTCTGCTTTCCCGTTACTATGGACGATAGTTTTGAGTTGTGCCTTGACGTGGGGCTGTGGCAAGGACGCGACCATCGAAGCGAAAGAGAAACAAGCTATTCAACTAGTCCAAGCTTCCAAAGTCTCTAGCGATGGGTTCAGTGTCGTTTCGAATATCCAGAAGAAAACCGAGGATGATAATCGAGCAGGAAACAAATGGGAGAGCGACAAATGGGAAGCCGGTCTGCCTTCTCAGAAAGACCTCATGGTGGAGAAGCTCAGTCAGTTCTTTAATGTGTTCCGGCCCTCTGGCGATTACTGGGCCCGGTTCACCTACAAAGATAAGGACGGTACGCACGAAGCGCTATGGGAGGTGAACATCTACTCCAAGAAAGTCGCGCCTAAGAACGAGGTCGCGGAGCAGTTGTCGAAAGGGTCGTGATTCTTTCAATTGTGGAATGCGGATTGTCACTTATTGTAGATTCTTAATTGCGGAATGCAGAATGCGGAATGCGGATTTGTAAAACCTCAATTTTCCTTGTCTTCCAATCTACAATCCGCAATCTACAATCCGCAATTTCTCACCCCTTGACCGCCATCGCCTTACCGCAGTGATGCGGGATGTCCTGCTCTCCACAGGTTGACCCCATCCAACACACGAGCTTCTCTTTGTCGTTGCCCTTTTCTTTGTGCATGGGTTGACCACAGTGAAATGGCATAGGAAGCTTTTGTCCACACTTCATGCAGTAGAGGGATGCCATGTCTGTCCTCCTAGCTGGCGGTTGGGGCGTCGACTTGATTTTTTTACTTCCGGTGCAGGTATGGCAAGAAGGTCCGCGAGGATACGATACACTGCCGGATTGACAATCAAGCTAATGTGCCGTCCAGAAACCTCAAGGTTTGCGCCTTGTGGGTCAATGCACGTCCGCCAATCTACGACTTCATCCTGCTTGGTAAAAATCGACGTGAACCTTCGTCCGGTGGGGAGCGCAGCCGAAACTGTCTGGGCAAACTGACAGCTACACTGCGGACTCCCACAGGTTGGCGGTGTCTCTTTGCGCCGCCTACGGACATTTTGCAGAACGCGAAAGGTAAACGGCACGAGCGGATTCACACGCATGGTGCCGTCGATCGGCGCACCGATAGCAATCGCCTGACTCACGTGCTCGGGAAAATTGACGCTGAGGACTCGTGCTAACATTCCCCCTAAACTGTGGCCGATGACCGTGATTGGGTGTTCAGTTTCTTGCGCGATCTGATCGAGCCGCCATCCCAGCAGCTCTGAGGTGAGATTTGGACAATCGATATTCCAATTGATGCCAGAAAAATAGGCTCGATAGCCCAAACGGTTCAACCATCCGGCCATGAGCGTCATCATCCAGTCTCCGGTAAGGAAGCCTGGAATGAGTAGTACAGGTTGCCCGTTTCCGTGTTGCACCTGTTTCCCATGATACACCGGACTACATAGGAGGGTACTGAGTTGGCAGAGATAGTCTGGATACGCAGTCGTGAGTTTGAGAAACATCAGGGTTTCCCTTTCTATCGGGCCGGGTTAAGTAAGATGCACTGAGTCTGGCATCTAGGGGGAAGAACGAAAGGGGGAACAAAAAGTTGCAGCCGGGGCTGCGCCAGGATGGCGTTACTGCAGTGTTGGCAAAGAGACTCGCTTCTCACCGTTTGCTGTGGCATAACACCTATCCTATCGGCCAATCCTCTGTATATTGAGACTAAATAAATTAGTCCTCTGCTAGCAATCGGCGTTAACTTTTGCAAGCGGGGTACGAAAGAAGGAGCAGTGTGATGATTACTGTGTACGGTGCAAATATCTCTCCCTTTGTCAGAAAAGTCCGTGTGTTTCTAGCGGAGAAGGGGCTTGATTACAAACTGGAACCCGTGAATCCTTTTGCAGCGGGCCCGGAATACAAGAAGATCAGCCCGTTGGGCAGGATCCCGGCATTTCAAGACGGCAACGTCACCTTGGCGGATTCTTCAGTCATCTGTGCGTATGTCGAGAAGACCAACCCGCAACCAGCCTTAATTCCAGCGGCACCTGCCGACTATGCGCAGGCGTTATGGTTTGAAGAGTATGGCGACGGTGGGCTCGCACCCATATTTGGTGGAGAGATTTTCCGTCAGCGTGTAGTGATGCCGCTGTTCTTCAAGCAACAGGGCGATGAAACGATGGCGCAAAAGGC